>JBDKTO010000001.1 GCA_039680175.1 Veillonellales bacterium
TTGTTCGGCTGATTTTTGGATTGCTGGCCAAGCATCAGCTTTACTCTCAAAGTGGAGTAAGCCAAGCTTAACATTCCCATATATTACCTTTTCTTTTCGGCTATGGAAAAGGCTTATTAAGTGTACGTTCTTTTCAGAATTCGTTTACAATTCTTTATTTTTTCGGGCTTGACATATTACCAGATTGCTTAACTTAAGTCCTTAATGATTAGAAGCGAAGATATAACACATAGCACGATCATAATTGCAGTGGTAAAAGTATTTTTGTAGGCGCTTTGAATCGCAATGCTTGCTAATGTCAGAAGAACAAATCCAACAAGTATCTTTTTCATGTTATGGCTGATTGAATTTGGGTAGAATATGTTTAAAGGAATGTTAGCTTAAAGAACTCTACCTAACCCAATGATTGACCTCCTCTTTATGTATTTGTTAATATTTTTCTTAGCTAGCTTTATAGTATCATATATAGAGATAATTTTGAAATCACTTTTCATAAATAGATAAGATTATTTTGCGCCCTCCGGGGAGCTTTTACCTTTGCAATGCAAACTGATATAATAACATTATTCTATATTACAAGGAGAGAGCGAATGAACGAAATAAAGCCCGGTAAATACAAACATTTCAAAGGTAACATGTATCAAGTGTTGTTTGTTGCCATTCATAGCGAAACTGAAGAGCCACTAGTAATATACAAAGCGTTGTATGGTGAGCAAAAGATATGGGCAAGGCCATTGAAAATGTTTGTAGAAACCGTTGAACATGATGATAAAATAGTGCCAAGATTTGAATATTTATCAGACTAAGCGTTCGAATTAGCACAAAATCAGTCCACTAGCAAAACCCATAGAATCAGCACTTCGCGGTATCATTGGACGGGGGCCCGGATGGTGCCGTTTTCAGTGCGGCAATGAGAGAACAGTATTTTTTGTCAAGGAAGTCTCTTTTTGCCGAATAATGTATAAAAATGGTAAATGAGGCGTCCTTTGGGGCGCTTTTTTTATACCTAAAGCAATAAAAGCAATAACAATGCAGGGTAATACAAAAAAAATATGAAATTTGATGGTTAGATAGTAAACGGCAAAATCCTTTAGCCCTTTCTGGTATTCTGACGGGAGAAAGGGGGGATTTTGTATGAATAAGAAAGAGATGATAAGTCAGATTGAAGCATTACGGCACACTCTAAACGAAAACAGCTGCGGAAAAAGTTTTATTGATCCAGAAGTTTTAGCACTTAGCAGACGCTTAGATGAATTATTAAATGAATATCAAAAAATGTTACAAAGAAAGGGTATCAAGTGAAAGAGCCGTCCAGATTCAAAATTAATTTTAATAATCACCGCTTATAGATCGTAAACATCCTAATATTTATATCCACTTTTTTTATCCCGGCATAATGCTGCCGGGATTTTTTACCTTTTGCCGCTTTAAGGTAGTTAGTAATTATTATTTACAAAATACCACTATTATAGTATGATTTAATTAATCTAATTCCAGTTAAATAAAAGGATGTGGAATGATATGTTTAAGAAAATTGGTCAATTTCTATTACAATTTCTAGGAGTCCTAGCTTATCCTTTCATATTCGTTGCAGGAGTCATAGCGCTCATTTTTTCACCAATTATTAGTCTATTAAGAAGTATTTTTGGATCAAGTAAAAAATGTTAAACAATCGCCTATACTACGGTATAAGACGTTTTATAATAGTAACGCCTTGACATATAATGAAGAAAAATGCCCTAATCCTGCTTTGCGCATTTCTGCATAATTCACATTATCTAAAATATAATGTAGCGGGGGTGCGGAAATGGGAGACGTTATCGTATGTGTATCTGACCTGAAGTTAAAAGAGGTCATTAATGTACTGGATGGCAAACGGCTTGGCACCATAACGGATATAGAAATTGATGTGGATGCCGGTAAACTAACGGCTATCGTTGTACCAGGCGCAGGCAAATTTTTGGGCTTGTTTGGGCGAAATGAAGACATTGTAATACCATGGGAAAAGATTAAAAAAATTGGGTTTGATGTTATTTTAGTGGAAACAGCAGCTTTCGCTGAACTCACTCAACATGAGTAAAAAAAATCTCTAACCTTGAACTATGAGGTTAGAGATTTTTTTAAAAACAAGTAAAAAAATTAATTTTTAGCAGGAATAATACAATATATAGCGTAATCAATAACTAGATAAATACAATATGTGGTAAGATAAGAAGAAGCTATTGGTATTATACCAAATAACAGCAGGAATAAGCAATGGGGGCATAAATTGTGCGTTGTCCGTTTTGTGGATGTGACGAGAGCAAGGTAATTGATTCCCGTGCAGCGGAAGAGGGAAGTTCCATTCGGCGCCGGCGGGAGTGTTTTACTTGTGGGCGGCGCTTTACTACCTATGAGGTCGTTGAGCAGCTGCCACTGATGGTGGTGAAAAAAGACGGCCGGCGAGTTATATTTGACCGGTCTAAAATTTTAAACGGGATACTGCGAGCTTGCCAAAAACGGCCCATACCAATCAGTACGATGGAAGCATTAGCCGAAAAGGTAGAAAAGGAAATTCGTAATACCATGGAGCGGGAAGTTTCGAGTCAATTGATTGGTGAAATGGTCATGCAGTATCTGAAAGAGATTGATCAGGTTGCATACGTACGGTTTGCTTCGGTTTATCGTCAATTTGCCGACATCAACAACTTTATGCAGGAACTGGAAGCCCTGATGAAAACCCAGACAAAAAAAGAGCCTTATTGATTCTGATTTTTGCCCGTCCTGCAATGCTGCATCGATTAGAAGAGTTCGGAGAATTACCGGTTGCCTGAGTGCGGTAGAACGATTTAATGCGGCGGAATGCTGAGTTTAAAGAACGTGTGGTTCATATTTGGCCGTATGATTTAGAAAGGATGACCTCAATGCTCCGTTATGCAGATATAATCGATGAATCCGTTGTTGATGGATTAGGAATTCGGGTGACGGCTTTTTTTCAAGGCTGTCCCAGACACTGTGAAGGCTGTCATAACCCGAATCTGCTTACTATGACTGGTGGAAAAGAAATCAGTGAGAACGAATTTGTAGATTTGCTGCTGAGTAAGCTTTCGCCGCTTCATAAAGGGGTTACTTTTAGTGGCGGTGATCCACTGGCCCAAGCGGAAGCGCTGTTACATGTAGTTTCTTTGCTTAAACAGCAAAAGCCCCAAATAGATATATGGGTTTATACCGGTTTCGTGTTTGAAGAGGTGCTTTCTCTGCCGGTGATGAACCTGATTGATGTTTTGGTGGATGGGCCTTTTATTGCCGCACAAAAGGATTTAAGTTTAGCTTTTCGTGGTTCGGCGAATCAAAGAATTATTGATGTACCGAAATCATTGACAGCAGGGAGAGTTATTGAAGCGGTCATTGAAAACTCTTTTCGCAGCAGGCAGGTTAGTTTCATGTAGCACTGTAGCGGCGGAATGGTTTAAAATAATATTAACCCCGACGACATGCCGGGGTTAATATTATTGCCATTTCTTCCATATGTCGGGCTGATAGCCGACGGTAGCCTGGGTGCCGTTTCGAACAATAGGAGTTTTGTATAACAATGGATTCTGTAAAAGTACTGTTTCAATATCATGAATGATATATTTCAAATTGCGTTTTTGATATTCTTTACTTTCCGTATCGATTAAATGAGTGATTCCGATTACTGATTTGACACGATTTAATTCGCCTTTGCTAAGGCCTGTTATCGTTAAGTCGATAAATTGGAATTTAATGTTTCTTTCTTTAAAATAACGTTGCGCTTTTTTTGTTTCCTGGCATTTTTTTGTTCCAAAGATTTGAATGTTCATATGTGCGCCTCACCGATTCATAATTTAGTGTTAATCATTGCGTGTTATTATTTTATTATATGGTTTTTGAAGCTGAGGTAAAAGAGGGTTCTACTATGTATAGTTATTGTATCATACCGGATTGTGATAAAGATTTGAACTTTTTTTTGGCAGATATGATGTTCTCAGCCAGTGATAAAGAACTTATGGAAAGATGCCGGGTGTCGAAGGTTGAGGTAGACACCTCGACTAGTTCTTGGCTTATTTGCGTGGACGCGCCGCAGAAAATCCCGCAACAACTGGTGAACCGGATTGCAAAACAGCTTTGTAATCGTTGCGGGCTGAACAAAGTTGAGCTTAAGCAAAATATTAAAACATTAGCACGTTACCTGGAACAGGAATGGGAAAGCTTTATCGGACAGGTTGCCAAAGACAACCCGGCCTTAAAACATTTGCTGGTTGCTGCCGACTGGCATTTGCAGGGGACAACATTAACGATCGAAACGTCCGGTGATCTTTCCGGTGAACTGATGACGGAATATGGCATTATCCATAATATGCAGTCTTATATTTTGGCGGAGTTTCATCAGCATTGCGAAGTAGAGTGTATCACTTCAGCCGCAGAGTGCAATAATACTTGCGAGGAAGATTTATTAACTCCCGAATATTTGGAAGCTTTAACAGAATGCCTGACGCCAAGTACCAAAAGGGCTGCCGATAATCCGTTGATTTTCGGACGGAAAATTAAAGATTCGCCCCAACCGATCAGCATGATTCAGGACGAAGGGCGCAATATTGTTATTCAAGGACAAATGATAAACTATGAGATGCGGGAATTGCGTTCGGGAAGGAGATTACTTACTTTTGATATTAGCGATCGGGACGACGGCATCAGCGGCAAAGTGTTTTTTGATGACAAGGAGCAGGGGCAAAAGGTAGAAGCTGCCTTAAGCCAGGGCATGACAGTCAAGGTAAAAGGAAGTGTGCAGTACGACAAATATTCCAATGAATTGGCGATGTTTGCCGATAGTATGCTGCGGGTGGAACTAGAGCAGCGGCAGGATAACGCGGCGGTCACCCGGCTGGAACTTCATGCCCATACCCAGATGAGCAATATGGATGCTGTGGTTTCAGCAAAACAGCTGATCCAGACAGCAGCCAAATGGGGCCATCCGGCGATTGCGATAACGGATCACGGAGTGATACAAGCCTTCCCCGAGGCACAGGATGTTGCTGCCAAGACGGGTATAAAAGTGATTTACGGCATGGAAGGCTACTTGTTTGAAAATGATATTAACCAAGCGCGGCATATCGTTATTTTAGCGCAAAATATGATTGGATTGCGCAATTTATACCGTTTAGTCTCTTTATCCCATTTGAAATATTTGCATCGCACGCCGCGGATACCACGCACCATTCTGGCGGAATACCGAGAGGGACTGCTGTTCGGATCGGCCTGTGAAGCCGGGGAATTGATTCAGGCCATCCTTCATGATGCCAGCGAAGAAGAACTGCTTAAAATTGCTGCTTTTTACGATTATCTGGAAATACAGCCGATTGGCAATAACGCTTTTTTGGTGCGGGAAGGCAAAGTAGCGGATGATAATGCTTTGCAGCAGATTAACCGAAAGGTATGTGAGCTGGGGGAAAAACTGGGGAAACTGGTTGTGGCAACTTGTGATGTCCATTTTCTGAATCCGGAAGATGAAATTTACCGGCGGATTTTAATGACCGGCAAGGGGTATGCAGATGCGGATCACCAGCCTCCGTTGTTTTTCCGGACTACGGAGGAAATGCTGGCGGAATTTTCTTATCTGGGGCAGGAAAAGGCTCAGGAGATTGTAATCGAAAATCCCCGCCGCATTAATGAGCGAATTGAAACAATCAAACCTATACCGGATGAATTGTATTCTCCCCAAATTCCCGGAGCGGAAGAACAGATCAGTTCTATGTCCTATCAACGAGCAGAAGAACTTTACGGCAACCCATTACCGGAAATCGTAGCCACACGATTAAAAACAGAATTGGATTCTATTATCAATCATGGGTTTGCCGTATTGTATTTGATTGCCCACAAATTGGTGAAAAAATCCCTTGATGACGGATATTTGGTCGGATCCCGTGGCTCGGTAGGATCTTCCTTTGTAGCTACCATGACCAATATTACCGAGGTGAATTCCCTGCCGCCTCACTGGCGCTGCGAGAAATGCAAGCACTCCGAATTCGTTACCGACGGCAGTGTTGGCAGCGGTTTTGATCTTCCGGACAAGGAATGCCCCAATTGCCACATTCCCATGAAAAAGGATGGACATGATATTCCTTTTGCTGTTTTTATGGGATTCCATGGCGATAAAGTTCCCGATATTGACTTAAACTTTTCCGGCGATTATCAGCCGGTTGCCCACAAATATACAGAAGAATTATTTGGCAAGGATAATGTATTCCGGGCGGGAACAATTGCTACAATCGCGGATAAAACGGCTTATGGCTATGTCAAGAACTATTTTACTGACAAGGGCATTATTCCGCGTAATGCTTATATTAACAGTTTAGTGGCCGGCTGTACGGGCGTGAAACGGACAACCGGGCAGCATCCCGGCGGCATTATGGTTATTCCCCGGGATATGGATGTTCATCATTTTACCCCGATTCAGCGGCCGGCCGATGATAAAAATTCAACCACAATAACGACTCATTTTGACTATCATTCTATCAGCAGCCGTTTGGTAAAATTGGACATACTGGGGCATGATGATCCTACGGTTATTCGCATGTTGGAAGACTTAACCGGCCTTGATGCCAAAAATATACCCTTTGACGATGCGGCAACTATGAGCTTATTTTGCTCACCCCAGGCATTGAACGTTACAGCCGAGCAGCTTGGCAGCAAAGTAGGAACATTCGGTATTCCGGAATTCGGCACCAAATTTGTCCGCCAGATGCTGGAGGACACTATGCCCAAGACATTCAGTGAACTGGTTCGTATCAGCGGCTTTTCCCACGGTACGGACGTCTGGCTTAATAATGCCCAGGATTTGATAAAGAACGGGACCGCGAAGCTGTCAGAAGCCATTTCGGCACGGGATGATATTATGCTCTATCTAATCCATAAAGGAGTAGAACCGCAGCTTGCCTTTAAAATCATGGAATGTGTCCGTAAAGGCAAGGGCGTGAAACCGGAAGACGTTGAAAAAATGCGGGAAAAAGACGTTCCAGAATGGTATGTGGAATCTTGTCAAAAGATTAAATATATGTTTCCTAAAGCTCACGCTGTGGCCTATGTTATGATGGCGTATCGAATTGCCTATTGTAAAGTGCATCATCCTAAGGCGTTTTATGCATCGTATTTTTCTGTCCGGGCTACAGAATTTGATGCGGATCTTATCCTTCAAGGAGAAAATGCTTTGCGATCCCAATTGAGGGAATTTGAACAAAAAGGCAATGCAATGACCGCGAAAGAAAAGGGGCTACAAACGATTCTGGAACTGGCATTGGAAATGATTTTGCGAGGGTTCCAATTTCGCCGGGTTGATTTGTATCAGTCGGATGCCACTAAATTTTTGCTTTGCGATGAGGGCTTGCTGCCGCCGCTAGCTGCATTACAGGGCGTTGGCGATAATGCGGCTCGGAATATAGTGGCGGCTCGGCAGGAACATCATTTTTCTTCGGCTGAAGATTTAAGGATACGGAGTCATATATCAAAAACAGTCATTGATATATTAAAAGGTCACGGCTGCCTGGATGATTTGCCGGAGACCGATCAAATGATTCTATTCGCTTAATAAAAGGAATGACAAGTTTTTTGTTGTAAAAGAAATTCCTCAGTGCTATAATTGAAATGATAATTGTGGCTGTGCGTCTAAGAGTGGGTAGAAAAACCCACTCTTTCATCTTATTATTGTTAGTTCTTCGGTTTTAATCAAGGTATAAGGTAATATGCTGTTAGGCAACACTAAGGATAGAAGGATTTTCTTAGTCAGGAGGTAATTGGCATGTCAAGAGAAAAAGTTGAAACTTTGGTTGAAAAACTTGTACTTGAGATAATTCAGGATACTGAATTGGAATTAGTCGATGTGGAATACATAAAAGAACACGATTGGTATTTACGCGTTTTTTTAGATAAAACCGATGGGATTGAAGTCGAAGACTGTCAGATGGTGAGCGAAAAGCTAGAGGCAAAGCTAGATGAAATCGATCCGATTCCGGAAAGCTACTATTTGGAAGTTTCTTCACCAGGGCTTGACCGCGTCCTAAAAAAAGAGAAAGATTTTGTTCGGCATGTCGGAGATAAAGTGGAAATTAGTACTTTTGCGCCGATTGACGGGAAGAAAACCATTGTCGGTACACTCAAAGGATTGAGTGACGGTGAGATTCACCTTGATATTGACGGAATCAAGCTGGATATACCGAAAGCAAAGACAGCACAAGTTAGGCTATACATAGATTTTTAAAATAGGGAAAATTGAATAGGGGGAATTATGGGTGAACGCGGAATTTATGCAGGCCTTTGAGCAATTAGGAAAAGAAAAGGGGATTGCACCTGAAATTTTGTTTGATGCGATCGAAGCGGCGCTGATTTCAGCTTACAAGCGTAACTTTGGTTCGGCGCAAAACGTAAGGGTATCGTTGGATCGTGAGACAGGGGAGATTCATGTTTATGCGCGAAAAACTGTTGTAGAGACACTAACCGATTCGCGGCTGGAAATGGATTTGACGGAAGCACGGGCGATAGATGCCCGCTATGAGCTGGACGATATCGTCGAAGTAGAAGTCACTCCGAAAAATTTCGGACGCATCGCTGCGCAAACGGCAAAACAGGTTGTTGTGCAGCGGATTCGCGAAGCAGAACGAGGTATTATTTATGAAGAATTTTCCAACAGGGAAAGCGATATCCTGACCGGTATTGTCCAGCGGATGGAACAAAAGAATGTATTTATTGATCTGGGAAAGGCAGAAGCAATTTTAGCTCCTTCCGAGCAAATTGCCGGTGAAGTTTACAAACATGGAGATCGATTAAAAACCTATATCATTGAAGTTAAAAAGACGACGAAAGGGCCGCAGATTTTAGTCTCACGGACTCATCCGGGACTGTTGAAACGGCTATTTGAACTGGAAGTGCCGGAGATCCATGATGGGGTTGTTGAAATTAAATCAGTGGCTCGTGAGCCGGGTATGCGTTCTAAAATTGCCGTCTATTCACGGGATGAAAATGTGGATCCGGTTGGGGCTTGTGTCGGTCATAAAGGAATGCGGGTTCAGACGATTGTCAATGAATTAAAAGGAGAAAAAATTGACATTGTGAAATGGAATACGGATCCTGCTAAATATATAGCAAATGCGTTAAGTCCGGCTAAAGTGGTTGCGGTAGAAGTAAATGAGGTTGAAAAAGTATCTAAAGTAGTAGTGCCGGATTATCAATTATCATTAGCTATTGGCAAGGAAGGTCAGAATGCCAGACTTGCTGCCAAGTTAACCGGTTGGAAGATTGACATCAAGAGCGAATCCCAAGCTCAAGCTGTGACACAGGAGGAGTAATAGCCATGGCACAAAAAAAAATTCCTCAACGGATGTGTGTCGGTTGCCAGCAAATGAAGAATAAAAAAGAATTAATGCGTGTTGTTCGGACACCGGAAGGGGAAATCCTGCTGGATGTTACCGGCAAAAAGTCAGGACGTGGTGCGTATGTATGCGCCGGTGAACAATGCCTGGCAAAAGCCTTTAAAGAAAAAAGACTGGAACGGGCGCTGAAACAGGAGATTGATCCCGGGATATATGAACAATTGCGTATTCAAATTGAAAAAATATGAAGGAAAAAAAGCTAACGTCCCTTTTAGGATTGGCACAAAAGGCGGGTAAAATAGTATCTGGGGAACTGGCAGTGGAAAAGGCGGTTCGAGCCGGTAAGGCGAAGATAGTAGTCGTTGCGTCAGACTCTTCGGAAAGTACAAAAAAAAATTACCATGATATGGCAGCCTATTATAAGATACCAATTTATGAGGGACTATCAAAACAGCAAATGGGCTTGTGTATTGGCAAGGCCAACCGTGCGGTAGTGGCAATTATTGATGAGGGATTTAGCCGGATTGTAGCAGACGCTTTGCTGCAATAATTGAAACGGGAGAGAAAGAAAATCGGGGGTGGATCAATGTCCAAATATAGAATATACGAACTCGCTAAGGAGTTTAATACAACAAGTAAAGTAATTATAGATATTTTGGCTCGTAATAACATGGTAGCAAAAAATCATATGAGCAGCGTCGATGATGAAGCGAAGGCGATTGTAAATCGGACTTTTGCCAGAAAGACGGATGTTCCGGAACAAACTGCTGGAGGCAATAAACCGGTTACCGCTCAGAATCAGCAAGCGAGTGCTAAGCTGTCACGCGAAAATAAAGCTTCCACATCGCCGCAGCAAAGACCTACTAATAGTCAGCGACAACAACAGTACTCCCAGCCGCAAAGGAACCATTCAAATCAACCGAAACAACAGTCGCAGTCATATCAGCAAACAAGAACGGCGAATAATCAGGCACAGCGTCCATCACAAACTCAAAGAAATTATGGACAAGGAACACAACAGCCACGGCCTTCACAAAACCAGCAGCATTCAAATCAACCGCGCCCTGCAAACGCAGGCTTTAGAAATCAGCAGCGCCCGGATCATAAACCGGCTTCCACCGGACAGTCTCAGCAAAATCAACGGACTCAGGTGAATACCAATACCAATGGAAATGGTAATAAAAGGCAGCAAAATTTTCATAATCAAAACCGTCCCCAGGGACGTTATTCACAAAACCGCCAACAGTCACAGTATTCATCCCGCCATCATTCTCGTCCGGCAGCGGCAGCTGCCGTAAAAACAGAGCATCCAACTCCCAAACTAATTAAACTGGGCGGCCCGCTAACTGTAAAAGAACTGGCGGGCAAAATAGGCCGGGAAGTGGGAGAAGTCATAAAGAAGCTCATGATGCTGGGAATTATGGCAAGCATCAACCAGGAAGTAGATCTGGATACGGCCACCATTTTGGCGGGAGAATTTGGGACTAAGGTAGAAGAACTGCCACCGGAGGAAGACCCGACAGAAATCCCTGAAATTGAAGATGATCCTGCGACATTAGTGTTAAGACCGCCGGTTGTTACGGTTATGGGCCATGTTGACCACGGTAAAACATCGTTGTTGGATGTAATTCGCCGGGCCCATGTTACTGCTCACGAGGCTGGCGGTATAACACAACATATCGGAGCCTATCAGGTTGTATCACAAGGCAAGAAAATTGTTTTTCTGGATACTCCCGGGCATGAAGCATTCACTGCTATGAGGGCGAGGGGAGCACAGGTAACCGATATAGCAGTATTGGTTGTGGCTGCGGATGACGGTGTTATGCCGCAAACGATAGAAGCCATTAATCATGCGAAATCGGCGAAAGTCCCAATTATCGTTGCCATCAACAAAATGGATAGGCCTGGAGCTAATCCGGATCGTGTGAAACAACAGCTGGGTGAACATGGCCTGATTCCGGAAGACTGGGGCGGCGATACGATCATGGTTCCGGTTTCCGCCCATCAAAAAACAGGGATTACCGAGCTGTTGGACATGATTCTTCTGGTTGCAGAGATGCAGGAGATCAAGGCGAATCCCAATCGTGCGGCTTTCGGGACGATTATTGAGGCTCAGCTCGACAAAGGCCGTGGCCCGGTAGCCACAGTTCTGGTACAAAAGGGAACATTGCGGATAGGCGATTCCATTATTGCCGGTACCACCTATGGCAAAGTCCGGGCGATGATCAATGATCGGGGTGAAAAAGTTAAGAAGGCGGAGCCTTCTACACCAGTTGAAGTGCTGGGACTGGCCGATGTTCCGGAGGCCGGTGATGTTTTGGCGGCCGTTGAAGAAAAAGTTGCCCGTTCCGTAGCGGAAAAGCGTATAGCCAAAAAACGTACGGATGAATTAATGCAATCCCAAAAGGTTTCGCTGGATGATTTATTCAAGCAGATTCAGGAAGGTAACATAAAGGACCTGAATATTGTAGTTAAGGCTGATGTTCAGGGATCTATAGAAGCATTGAATCAGTCTCTTTTGGCCTTAAATACGAATAAGGAAGTACGTGTCAGCATTGTTCATGCCGGGGTTGGAGCCATTAATGAGTCGGATGTTTTGTTAGCATCGGCAGCCAACGCGCTGATTATTGGATTTAATGTTCGTCCTGACGCTAATGCCAGGAAGGCGGCGGAAACTGAAAAAATCGATATTCGGACCTACCGAGTTATCTATGAGGCGATTAATGACGTCGAGGCAGCCATGACAGGTATGCTTGCTCCTCAATATAAAGAGGTTATCCAGGGACGGGTGGAAATTCGAAAAGTATTTACAATATCCAAGGTAGTAATAGCCGGTGCTTATGTATTAGAAGGTAAAATCACCAGCACATCAAAAATTCGAATTATTCGTGACGGTATTGTGGTTCATGAAGGAGAACTTGAATCGCTGAGGCGGTTTAAAGATGATGTTAAGGAAGTGGCTGCCGGGTATGAATGCGGTATTTCAGTAGAGAAGTATCGTGATTTAAAAGAAGGCGACATTATTGAGGTTTGTGCCATGGAAGAGGTTAAGCCAAATAGTTAATTTGTCGGAACGGAGGAGAATGTATGGGACAACTCCGGGTTGAAAAAGTGCAGGAATTGATAAAGCAGGAGCTCAGTAAAATTATTTTGACTGAGTTGAAAGATCCCCGGATTGGGTTTGTTACAGTTACGAATGTGAATGTTACCGGCGATTTGCGAAGCGCCAAGGTATATTTAAGCTTAATGGGCAGTGATGACCAAAAAACTGCTACTTGGACGGGGCTGCAGAATGCGCTTGGTTATCTGCGCTCGGAAATTGGGAAGCGGATTCGTTTGCGGTTTACGCCGGAGCTTTCGCTGCATTTGGATGATTCTTTAAATTATAGTGCACGGATTCAGGAATTGCTGCTAAAAATTAAACATGAAGAGGATAATTAAATCATATGGAATGTTCGTTACAATCTGCCGCCAATCTCATATTGCAAGCTGAGACCATTGTGATTACCGCTCACGTTCATCCGGACGGAGACAGTCTTGGTTCTATGCTGGCGCTTTATCAGTATCTTGAGGCTAAAGGGAAGAATGTTCAAATGCTGTTGGATGATACGCTGCCAGTGTTATACGAGTTTCTTCCCGGCATTCAAAAAATTCATCGTTCGACTGAGCCGCCGATCGACGCGGATTTATTGGTCATTCTTGATGCCAGCGATGAAGAACGCATCGGTAAAATCGGAAAACTGGTTAAGGCAGCGGTTTTAAATATTGATCATCACATTTCCAACACCAAATTTGCTGATTACTGGTATATTGACAGCGCCGCCGCCGCTACGGGAGAGGTTATTCTGGCTATGTTAAAACTTATGGATGCCCAGATTTCTCCGGATATGGCGGTATGCCTTTATACGGCGATTGCCACTGACTGCGGCTTCTTTCGCTATGCCAATACTTCAGCGCAGACACTGCGGTATGCCGCTGATCTGGTGGAATGCGGTGTAAAGCCCCATCTCATCTCGGAATATGTAGATGTCAGGCCGCTCAGCAGCTTACTGATTCTGCAGAAAGCCCTGGGGACTCTGGAACTTTACTGCAACGGTAAAATTGCTGCTATTACAATTTCTCAATCTTTACTGGATGACGACGACAGTACGGAAGGATTGGTGAATTATCCGCGCAACATTGTTGGCGTAGAAATTGCTATCTTATTTAAATTTGTTGAGGCGGGTGTATGCAGAATCAGCTTCCGTTCGAAAAATGCCGATGTGAGTCGGCTGGCACTGGAATTTGGCGGCGGGGGACATATCCGGGCAGCTGGCTGTACCGTGAAGGGAACAGTGGAAGAAACGAAACGGAAAGTAATTGCTGCGGCCAAACGGCAGCTTCAGGAGCTGCCGGCATGACGGGAGGGCTGCTCAACGTATTAAAGCCGCCGGGGATGACTTCCCATGATGTCGTATCGTTTATTCGGAAAACTTACGGGATGAAGCGGGTTGGTCATGGAGGAACTCTTGATCCTGGCGCCGCCGGAGTTTTGCCGGTGGCGCTGGGGCAAGCTACCCGCTTGATTGAGTATATCACCGCCGCCGATAAAAGTTATCGTGTGGAATTAACTTTCGGCTATGAAACGGATACCGGTGACGACACCGGCAAAGTGATTCATACTGCCGACTATGATATGCCGGCGCCAGAACAGCTGCAGGACGTCCTGCAGTCTTTTACCGGCATTAACCGGCAAATTCCTCCCATGCATTCTGCTATCAAAGTAAATGGAAAGAAGCTGTACGAATTGGCTAGGATCGGTATTAGCATTGATCGTCCGGCAAGAGAGATTGAAATTAGCCGGATTACTTTACTAAAGGTATTTCCAACCGGGATTCTATTTGACGTCACATGCTCTAAGGGAACCTATATTCGCAGTTTATGCCGGGATCTGGGAACGAAGCTGGGCTGTCCGGCAGTGATGTCTTTTCTGGTTCGTACAAGAGTTGGAAAGTTTTTATTGTCCGATGCGCTGACGGTAGAAGAACTGGCGCTAAAACCGGAATTGCTTTTGGCAGATCCATTCCTTTGTTTACCGAAAGTCAGCCTTTCTCATGATAAGGCGCAGGCTTTTACTTATGGTAAGAGCATTTTTTGTGAAGAATTGTGTGAAACTTTATATGGGGTTTATGATGAGCAAAAATCTTTTTTGGGGATTGGGAAAAAATCAGCTTGTGCTTCAGTGCTTATCCCTGTGAAAGTTTTGTCGTGTCAAGGTAAAACGCTGCTATAGCAGCATTTTGGATTGATGTTGATATGTGAGGAGAATTGTATGGAAGTATTGACCCAAATGACCAATATAAGCCGGCAATATCAGAGAATTGCCGTCGCTTTAGGAACTTTTGACGGAGTTCATATCGGTCACCAACGAATCATTAATCGTGCAATTGAGTATGCCAAGGAAAAAAATGGAACTAGTGTTGTATTTACCTTCAGCAACCATCCATTATCCGTTGTGGCGCCAGAGCGGTGCCCCTTGCAAATTATCACCTCGGAGTACAAGGAGAAAATACTCGGCCGCATGGGGGTTGATGTATTGCTGTCTATTCCTTTTACTCCCCAGTTTCTAAAACTTTCACCGGAAGCGTTTCTGCAACTTTTACAGGACAATCTTCAGCCTGATTATATTGTAGTCGGGCCTAATTATTCTTTCGGCTATAAAAGTGCCGGGACGCCCGAGCTGTTGAAAACGGCGGGCAAGGCCGGTCATTTTCAAGTGGAAATACATCCGCCGGTTTACGCCAAAAAAAATTTGGTAAGCAGCACTTTGATCAGGCAGCTGGCGGCGGATGGTGATGTTTTTCAGGCAGCCGGATTACTGGGCCGTCCCTTACGTATTCAGGGCAATGTGGTGTCTGGCAATCAAAGGGGTGGAGGATTACTGGGGTATCCGACCGCAAATCTTGCTATTGCTCCCGGAATGGTTGTACCGGCCGATGGGGTGTATGCCGTAGCCGTTTTTTATGATCAGCATTCTTTTAATGGCGTTGCCAACATCGGAAGCAATCCTACCTTTGCGGGAACGGAGCGTAGAATAGAAGTGCATTTGCTGAATTTTGCCGGGAATTTGTATGGTAGCACTATTTCGCTGGATTT
This sequence comes from Veillonellales bacterium, assembly GCA_039680175.1. Taxonomy (NCBI): domain Bacteria; kingdom Bacillati; phylum Bacillota; class Negativicutes; order Veillonellales; species Veillonellales bacterium. Next base: position 15,495 of record JBDKTO010000001.1, read on the forward strand.
TTTCGCGCGGCTTCGCGGTGAAAAAACTTTTTCCAGTGCCGCTGCCCTGAAGCAACAGATTCATAATGATGTAGCAGCTGCCCGGCAGATATTGGGGAAAAGCAAGTATTCGTAGTAATGACAGCTCCTCTTATATTTACAATGAGAAGCATATGTGATAAACTAATATAGTTATTTGAATGTTTTCCACAAACGTGAACCATGGCGAGGATAATCGAGTCTCCGGCGATTCTCTTGGCTATTGGGGATATTGAGAAAAAAGGAGGTGACCATAATGCTGACAGCAGAACAAAAGCAAGATTTAATTGGGAAATATCGTTTACATGAAGCCGATACCGGATCTCCCGAAGTTCAAATTGCTATTTTAACGGAACGGATTAATTATTTAACCGAACATTTGAAAGAGCATAAAAAGGATCATCATTCCCGTCGGGGATTGTTAAAAATGGTAGGTCAGCGCAGAGGATTACTTAATTATTTGCGTGATAATGATATTGAGCGATATCGTGTCATTCTTCAAAAACTGAATCTTAGAAAGTGAGAAAAGCGGATTGCAATCCGCTTTTCTTTATTTTTTAGGGTTAAGACAGAATAAAAAAGGGAATAATAAAAAAAATGTCGAAGAACTAAACTTTGGAAAAAAGAAAAGGGGCAATAAGAGGAGGAAAACTAAATATGCATAGTTTCGAAATGCAGCTAGGCGGTCGTAAGCTGGTCATTGAAGCAGGGAAAATGGCTAAGCAGGCAAATGGGGCGGTTCTTGTCCGCTATGGTGATACGGCAGTATTAGTTACTGCGACTGCTTCCGCCGAACCAAGGGAAGGAATTGATTTCTTTCCTTTAACAGTTGACTACGAAGAAAAACTTTATTCTGTAGGAAAAATTCCGGGAGGCTTTATCAAACGGGAAGGGCGTCCCAGCGAAGCCGCAATTCTCTCGGGACGTTTGATTGATAGACCGATTCGGCCGTTATTTGCCGAAGGATTTCGGAATGATGTTCAAGTGGTGGCTACTGTATTATCGGTAGATCAGAATAATCCTCCGGATATACCGGCCATGATCGGCGCTTCCTGCGCGCTGTCTATTTCCGATATTCCTTTTAACGGGCCGATTGCCGGCGTTCGCGTTGGCCGGATTAACAATGAATTTATTATAAATCCTACAGTTAAGCAGCAGGCGCAGAGTGAGCTGAATCTTGTCGTTGCCGGCACCAAAGATGCTGTGTTGATGGTAGAAGCAGGCGCCAAGCAATTACCGGAGGATATTATTTTAGCGGCCATTGCCTTTGGCCATCAAGTTGTTCAGGAAATTGTCGAGCTTCAGGAGAATATTGTGGAGCAAATTGGCAAGCCAAAACGTGAGATTAAACTGTATGAGGCACCGGAGGAAATCACGCAGGCGGTTCAGGACTATGTGACGGATAAATTAACGGTTGCCGTAAAGAATCCGGATAAGCTTTCCCGGGAAGAAAATATTAAGCAAGTGAAAGCAGAAACAGCGGAATATTTTGCAGCAATTTATCCCGATAATGATAAAGAAGTAAAGTATGTAATGCAGAAGGTTCTCAAAAAAGTTGTCCGCAGGATGATTTCTGTTGATAAAATCAGGCCGGACGGACGCAGCCTGGAGGAAGTTCGTCCAATCACCTGCGAAGTAGGGTTATTGGCAAGAACACATGGTTCCGCTCTGTTCACCCGGGGACAGACCCAGGCTTTGACTATTACGACACTTGGCCCGATCGCTGATGAACAAATTCTTGACGGCCTCGGAGTGGAAGAATCAAAACGCTATATCCACCATTATAATTTTCCGGCTTACAGTGTTGGTGAAACAAAACCTGCCCGCAGTCCTGGAAGAAGGGAAATTGGTCATGGCGCTTTAGCGGAGCGGGCCTTATTACCGGTAATTCCTTCCGAAGCGGAGTTTCCTTATACGATTCGTCTTGTTTCGGAAATTCTGGAATCAAACGGATCCAGTTCTATGGCCAGCGTATGCGGCAGCACTCTGTCCTTGATGGATGCCGGAGTACCGATTAAATTACCTGTTTCGGGCGTTGCAATGGGCCTGGTCAAAGAAGGCGACCATTATACAATTTTAACGGATATTCAGGGAATGGAAGATGCACTGGGCGATATGGACTTTAAGGTAGCCGGGACAGTAAACGGTGTTACCGCTATTCAAATGGATATTAAAATTGCCGGAATTACTCAGGAAATTTTAACTGCCGCTTTGGCACAGGCCAGGCGTGGCAGGATGCATATTATGGGCAAGATACTTGATGCAATTAAAGAGCCGCGGGCCGAATTATCCCCGTTTGCACCGCGGATTATTACCATGCAAATTGATCCGGATAAAATTCGCGATGTAATTGGACCGGGCGGTAAAACGATTAAAAAGATAATTGATGAAACAGGCGTTACGATTGACATTGAAGATGATGGTAAAGTTTTTATTGCAGCAGTGGATGTGGAAGCCGGGCAAAAAGCCATCCGGATTATTGAAACCTTGGTTCGGGATGTGGAAGTCGGTGGAATATATGTGGGTAAGGTAACCCGCCTGATGAATTTTGGGGCATTTGTGGAAATTTTACCGGGAAAAGAAGGATTAGTTCATATTTCTCAGCTGGCTTTGGAAAGAGTAGCGAAGGTGGAAGACGTCGTTAAAGTGGGCGATGAAATTACAGTCAAGGTTACTGAAATTGATCGCCAGGGCCGGGTCAACCTGTCCCATAAAGAAGTCCTTAAGGCAGAACAAAATAAAAAAGAATAATGTTCTGAAAACATAGACCACTGCGGTTTATGTTTTTTTTTTAGCGTATGAAATCACCAAACGGATCATAGATTGTAGAAATAATGCTTGCTATAGTAGAGGTGATTTCCCTGAAATATGTATTCGTTGCCCATATCCGACAGTGGTATATTATTTTTGCCGCCAGCGTTTTTCTGGTAATAGCAGCATTGGCGGGAATTATGCAGCCGGTTTTGAATCAATCGGCCGGCAGCAAGCCGCAGCCGATTTTTCAGGGTAATGGGGCCAAGCCGCAGATTGCCTTTGCCTGTAATGTGTTTTGGGGTGAAGAATTTTTACCCCGAATGCTGGATACTTTGGCTGACAATCATATTACAATTACTTTTTTTATCGGCGGCAGCTGGGCGAAACGGTATCCGCAAATTCTTGCCGATATAGCCGGCCGGGGACATGAACTGGCCAATCATTCATATAGTCATCCTCATCCGAATGCCCTTGACAAGGGGAAAAATAAGGAACAAATAGTGAAAACCGAGCAGCTGGTTCAGGAAATTACCGGCATGAAAACACAGTTGTATGCTCCGCCTTATGGCGAATATAATGATACCGTGCTTATGGCTGCCGATGAATTAGGCTATAAAACAATTATGTGGAGTATCGACACGATTGACTGGCAGCGGCCTCCGGCAGATGTTATTATTAATCGGGTCATGAAAAAAGTTCATAATGGTGCCATTATTCTTATTCATCCGACGGCCAATACAGCCGAAGCGCTACCCCGCTTAATTCAACAGCTTCAGGCTTCCGGATATCAAATAACCAGTGTATCTGATATACTAAAATAAAAAAACAGGCATAAATTGGCCTGGTTTTTTTATTGTCACAAAAATTTATATATGGTATTATGTTTACATAAAACATAACCATAATTATATTTTGCTATTGCCATTCCTCGTCGGCGGAAGCGGCAGGATAGAATGGAGGTTAGTGAATGAAAAGTTATAAGGTTGCTTTTATTTGGTTTTTGGTTATTGCAATGTTTGCAGTGATGAATATACCGTCTGCACCGGTTTACGCTTTTTCAGCGAGAGATTTACTGGGACAAACTACCGGTGCCAGTATTGACGATAATGTTAAAGGAGTTTCATCCGGTGGCGGTTTGGCGGATTTGTTGCTCGGCTTACTGTTTGGAAAATTATTCGGTAATATTCTGAATACCAATGCAGATTCATCAAAGGATGTAGGCTCGTCGTCGGCGTGGCTGAGCGGCACTGGAACAAAAGAGATAGCAGGTTTTTATGCTGAATGGTGGGGGGAAGACACATCTTCTTATAAGGATATGGTCAGTCACACGGATGTTTTGAAAACAATTATTCCTTTTTGGGCTACGTTGCAGGAAGATGGAACAGTGACTGAGCGCGGTGGCAATGACCATTCATCGGTAGTTAAAACGGCCCACCAGAACCATATTTCCGTACTGCTGATGGTAAATAATGCGACTGAGGGAAAGACGGCTACACCGATTCATACGGTCTTGACGGATCCTGCGCTGCGAACGAAAGCGGTTGACAGTATAGAAACATACATTAAAAAGTACGATCTTGATGGCATCAATATTGACTTTGAATCGGTACCGGCACAGGACCGTAACCAGCTGTCAGCATTTATGAAAGAATTGTCGGCTCGGTTGAAGCCCCAGGGGTATGTGATTTCTATTGATGTCTTTCCTAAACAAGATGAATCCAATGATATTGCGATGGCTTATGATTATGCTCAACTGGCGAAATCTGCCGATAAAATTATGATAATGACCTATGACTATCATGGCAGCTGGAGTGATGCCGGACCGGTTGCTGATGTTCGCTGGGTAGAGAATTGTCTCCGCTATGCTTTACAATTTATTCCTAAGAATAAAATTTATCTTGGGATTGCCGGGTATGGTTATGATTGGTCCAGTAAAGGGGTAGAAAGTCTGGAATATCAACCGATTATGAATTTAGTGCAGCGGTTCAATGTACCTGTACTGTGGGACCAGTCAGCGAAATCGCCGCATTTTTCCTATACTGGAACCGATGGTATAACCCATCAGGTGTGGTACGAAAATAAGGAAAGCTTGCAATATAAACTGGATCTGGTTAATCAGTATGATATTGCCGGTACAGCTTTATGGAAGCTGGGGGAAGAGGATCCAGGCTATTGGCAGGTATTTAAGGACAAGCTGCTGAAAAAATAGCAAATTAACGCTGCAAATTATAGTTGTGGGAGGATTATCGTGTATAGAAATCAATTAGTAGCAAAATTTTTGCTGATGGTACTGTTGTTGATTGTCATTGCTCCTGTCCCCGTTACTCATGCTGCCGGAATCGATAATGTAATCGGCAATCTGGCATCGTCTACGATTGCTTCTCCAAGCGACGGCAATAGCAGTTCCGGGTTGCTTAATTCGTTATTTAGTTTGATTTTTGACAAGCTCTTAGGGCCGATTCTTAATCTTCTGGGGGGAGGAAGCCATTCCTCCAGTTCTTCCGCAACGTCACCGGTGAAGGTCACACCGCTGCCATCACCGGCAGGAAGTTCCAGTACTGTACAGGATAACGGGGTGTTGAGAGGGAAGGTGATTGTTGTTGATCCGGGACACGGCGGCAGCAATCCCGGAGCAGTGGCGAATAACACCCGTGAGTCGGATAATAATTTGGCGGTAGGGCTTAAACTGCAAGGTTTGCTTACCCAGGCAGGAGCAAAAGTTATTATGACCCGGGATATGGATCGAACCGTTGCGCGGGAAGGAAGCACCCTTGGCCAGGAACTCCAGGCTCGTGTCGATTTGGCGGAGACCAATCATGCCGACATTTTTGTTAGTATTCATTCGAATGAAAATCCCGATAGTAATGTTGCCGGGGCCATGACATTTTATTCCAGCGGAAAGTCACCGGATTTAGCCACGGAAGTGCAAAGCGCTTTAATTAAGGAAACCGGCGCTGTTGACAAGGGGACTTCAACGGCAACTTACTATGTGCTGCGTAATACCACTATGCCGGGAATATTAGTGGAAATGGGATTTGTTTCTAATCAGGCGGAAGCGGCACGATTGCAAAATGATGCATATCGCGGCAGCATAGCTCGGGGTATTTTTAACGGGATTGTTAAGTATTTTAATCGTTCCTGATAGGAAAAACAGAGGTAGCAATATCTCTGTTTTTCACATGTTCGATTCGTTTACGAATATAATAATAAAAGCAGGATATTTGCTGGAGAAAAGGGAAAATAGTCTATACATTAAAAAAAAGGAGTATTCTATGTATCATAAAACTGTATTACCGAATGGGATCAGAGTTGTTTCAGAAATGATTCCCTATGTTAAGTCCGTTACGCTGGGAATATGGGTAGGGACTGGTTCCCGGGCCGAAGACGATTGTAATCATGGCATTTCCCATTTTATTGAACATCTTATGTTCAAAGGAACCCAAACCCGTTCTGCCAAAATTATCGCCGAAACGGTGGATGCGGTTGGCGGTCAATTAAATGCTTTTACGGCCAAGGAGCATACTTGCTACTATATGAAAGTGATTGACACGCACTTAGAGCTGGCTCTTGATATTCTCAGCGATATGCTGCTGGAGTCTAAATTTGATGCGGAAGATATCGACCGTGAACGGGAAGTTGTGTTAGAAGAAGTTCATATGTATGAGGATGCTCCTGATGAATTAGTTCATGACATTCATTTAGATAAGGTTTGGGCAGGACACCCTCTGGGAAGAAATATACTGGGCAGCATTGAGTCGATAAAACGCTTTGACCGTGATATGGTGGAAAAATATTATCGTGAGCACTACACCCCGGATAATATTGTTATCGCTGCGGCAGGAAATTTGCAGCATCAGGAGTTAGTGGAGAAAGTCCAGCGCTTTTTTGGCAAGCTTGCCGGATCCCAGAAAAAGTCGGTCACTATCGCTCCGGTTCTTCAGCCTGTTCGCACGATACAGGCTAAAGAAACGGAACAAGTCCATATTTGTTTAGGAACTAATAGTTATCCCCAAAATTCAGCAGAACGATATACCGTTCATGTAATTAATAATATTTTAGGCGGAGGCATTAGTTCGCGGTTGTTTCAGACGATTCGGGAAGAACGCGGGCTGGCCTATTCGATTTATTCTTATCAGGCGAATTATAGTGATGCCGGTCTGTTTACAGTCTATGCCGGCACCCGGCCGGGAAATGCCGATCAGGTTACCGGCTTGATTATGCAGAATATCCTGGAGTTAAAAGAATCGGGTATTACCGAGGAAGAGCTAATTAAATCGAAGGAGCAGCTGAAAGGTAATTTATTGCTTGGCTTAGAAAGCTCAAGCAGTCGCATGTCCCGTTTAGGTAAGATGGAAATTACCTTGGGAAAGTATGTTTCTTTGGATGAGATTGTTGAAAAAATTGATCGCATTTCTTTAACCGACATTGAACCGGTTCTTTATTCTTTGTTTACTCCGGATACGATCTGTTTTACCGCCCTTGGGCCGATAAATGCTGACCAAATATCTTTTGACTTTGGCAGCAAATTATAATTCAGTAGGAGAATATGTATGCAACAACGAGGGTTTGAAATTATTACTGCTTATTTGGATGCTGATATTTCTTTACCAACGCGTCAAACTGCACATAGCGCTGGTTATGATATGGAAGCTGCGGCTGCGGTTGTTTTGCAGCCTAAGTCGGTAACCATGATTCCCACAGGGTTAAAAGCCTATATGCGGGAAGATGAATATCTGGGAGTTCACATACGTTCTGGCTTTTCTTTTAAAAATCAGGTAAGTCTGATTAATAGTCAGGGTATTATTGATGCGGATTATTATAATAATCCAGATAATGAAGGGCACATTTTAATTGGAGTATTTAACTATGGAACGAAGGCAATTTCGGTTAAAAAAGGAGATCGTATTGCTCAGGGAATTTTTTCAAAATATCTGAGAGTTGATGCGGATATAGCGGATAATACTCGAACGGGTGGTCTGGGCAGTACCGGAAAATAATACTACTGTGCAGTTTCTATTTGGTTTTTTTGTGGCCTAGCGAAAGCTAGGCTTTTTTAACATAAATTTTTGTAAGGAACATATTATTTTATATATGGCGAGATCGTTTTTTGACAAGTCGGTACTATTAATAGTATCGGTAGCAGCTTGTGCGGGATAACGGAGGAAAATGTATGGTTTCTGTCTGGACTATACTATTCAGTATGCTGTTTGGAATCGGACTATCTGTCTGGGGAAGAATACGCTGCATCAGGCGTATGGAGGAGAAAGATACGAAATCATCTCCTCTGGCCCAGGCGATCCGGGATTTAGTGGCAGTGGCCGGAGGGTTATATTTATCGTTGATTATGCTTGTTTCCTTTTTGAAATTAGATTTACCGGAAAAAATCTCGCTGTATGAAGTTTCCCTGGATCCGTTAGCTTGCATAGCAATCGGTTTGGCGATCATTCAGCCATTATTTATGAAAATAAAAAAAGGTTAGGCAGGTGGCAGCAATGCGGGTAAGCGATCTATCCGGCAAGGAAGTTATTAATTTAGGCGATGGAGCGCGTTTAGGCATCATTGAAGAATGTGAGCTGAGTGTTGACTGCAAGTCGGGGCGGATTCACGCGATTTTGCTTCCCAACCGTTCCGGATTTTTAACTATCTTTAGCGATAATCGGCATTCAGCCATTCCCTGGCGGGCGATTAAGCGTATTGGTGACGACGTCATTATCGTGGACATTAGCAATGCTTTTGACCGCATGAATACAAATGCTGTTCGGGAGAAAATAGAAGATACATATTAACCGAATCAATGGATAAACTAACATTAACTTGCAGATTCTGCATTGTAAATGTTAGGAGGTTTTGCTACATGACCAATGAAAATGTAAATCAGCCGACAAAACAAACAGCAGCGCAATCTCTGGGGAAGACTGCACAATCTTCAACTTCAAGAGCAACTCAGGTTCAAGCAGGCGAAGGGGAAGATAATTCTTTAGTAAACAGCTATTCCCGATCTCAGTCCGGGCAAACAGCAAGTTCCTCATCCGATCAAAGGGGACAGACAGTCATCTCCCAAGGATTTGGCAAGCAAGGGAAAACAGTTATTGGGGTTTTTTCAGTCCATAGTGATGCCGAAAAAGCGGTTTCAGAATTGCGGAGTCAGGGTTTTACCACAGAGGAAATTAATATTGTTTCTAAGGATTCTTCCAAATTTCGTCAAAATCAACCCTATGACGACGATATTACCGACGGCGCTTTAACTGGCGGTACTATCGGCGGTATTGGCGGGCTGCTTATGGGAGCGGGAGTAGTGGCAAGTGTTGGTGCAATGGCGATACCGGGCATCGGTCCGATCATCGCATCCGGGCCAATTGCAGCAGCAATTGGTGGTGCCGTAGCCGGCGGCGTAGCTGGTGGGCTTATTGATTGGGGAATACCGGCGGAATCAAGTCAACGCTATGAAAAAAGCGTTGCGGAAGGCGGTATTCTGGCAGTGATTCGCACGGAATCTTCCAAGGTAAATTCAGCGGCTCAGATTTTGCGCAAAAATGGCGCCAGTGACGTGGAAAGCCATAATTTAAAGGAACGGTAATGTTTTAAAATGTTCGAAAATATATTGACAGCGTGGGAACCCTTATTATACAATGTACATAAATTAAATAGACATCATCCTGTGTAGGATGGAGTAGAGGTGCGGGTAACAAGAATACTTCCAGGGAGAGTGGAATCAATGAGCTGGAAGGAAAGGGTTAACCGCCGAAGTGTGAAAGATTACCAGATTTTTTACACTGGTCTTATATCGAATAGGTTTAAGACTGTCACCGAATTTTTGGTGGAGCGCTATCTCATTTAGGTCAGAAAACAGATTTTGTGCTGTTTTTCTAAATCCTTAAGCTGTTTAGTCATACTGACAGCCGGTGAGATACAACTCGCCGGCTGTTTTTATTATATAAATAAAAGGTGGGGGAAAAATGATTAGGGTAATGGTATGCGGTGCTTATGGTAAGATGGGACGCGAAGTTTTAAGAGCGGTATATAACGATGAGCAATTAAGTGTTGTCGGGGCTGCGGATGTAAACTCTGATTTTTGTGATGTTGGTGATTTGATTGGTGAAGGCAAGACGGGCATTGTCGTTGGAGATAATTTACAATCGGTCATTGACGAAACAAAACCCCAGGTGATGGTCGACTTTACGAATCCTCAGTCGGTTATGGAAAATATACAGACAGCTATCCGCAATGGTGTCTGTCCGGTCGTAGGGACAACCGGCATATCGGAAGCAAATATTAACGAATTGCGTGAACAATGTAAAAAGGCTAAGGTAAATGCTCTTATTTCGCCTAACTTTTCTGTAGGGGCGATTTTATTAATGAAGTTGGCGCAAGAAGCGGCTAAATATTTTCCTCAGGTAGAAATAATTGATTTACATCATGATCAAAAGCTGGATGCACCTTCCGGTACAGCAATACGTATGGCAGAATTGATCACCCAGCAGAGAGGCTATTTACGACAAGGAAATCCTGATGAAGTTGAAAAGCTGGAGGGGGCCAGAGGCTGTGAACTTTCCGGAATTCGGCTGCATAGTGTCAGATTGCCAGGCTGTGTAGCCCATCATGAGGTGATTTTTGGCGGACTAGGGCAGACATTGACCATCCGCCATGATTCGATTTCCCGCGAATCTTTTATGCCAGGCGTCATACTGGCCTGTAAGAAAGTATTAACGGTAGATGGTTTGGTTTTTGGCCTTGAAAATATTTTATAAATACGCCATAATATGGAAGTGTTAGTAACTGTCAAAATAACATCTGTGGGGGACGATAAAATGAAAAAGTATAATATAGCTATTTTAGGAGCTACCGGGGCTGTAGGGCAGGAATTCTTAAAATTAATTGCGGAACGGAACTTCCCTTTTAATGAACTGAAATTACTTGCATCAAAAAGATCTGCCGGGAAGATTATTGAATTCATGGGGAAAAATTATACGGTGGAAGAAGCTACGCCTGATTCGTTTGAGGGGGTGCAAATTGCGCTCTTCGCCGGCGGCGCTGCCAGCAAGATTTTTGCACCGGAAGCCGTTAAACGAGGTGCAGTTGTTATTGATAATTCCAGCAGCTTCAGAATGGATCCTCAAGTTCCTCTGGTAGTGCCTGAAGTGAATCCCCAGGCGATTAAAAATCATAAGGGGATTATTGCCAATCCAAATTGTTCCACTATTATCATGGTTATGGCCTTAAAGGCAATTTATGATCGGGTTAAGATTAAGCGCATTGTTGTTTCGACCTATCAAGCTGTTTCCGGAGCGGGGAAAGAGGCTATTGACGAACTGACTGAACAGGTGAAAGCGATTGTCGAGAACCGGCCGGTAGAAGCGAAAATTCTGCCAAGCGCCAGTCTGCCAAAGCATTATCAAATTGCATTTAACTTAATTCCTCACATTGATGTATTTGTGGAAGATGATTACACCAAGGAAGAGATGAAAATGGTTAATGAAACTCATAAGATCCTTGACGATTATACTATTGGCATTACGGCTACTACAGTTCGCGTTCCAGTGTATCGCAGCCATGCAGAGTCGGTCAATTTGGAACTTGCCGGCGCTTTATCGGCAGCCGAAGCAAAAGAATTGCTGGCAGCCTTCCCCGGGGTTACTGTTCAGGATAATCCGGCAGAAATGTCCTATCCGATGCCTTTGTTTACCTCAAATTTGAATGATGTTTACGTTGGCCGTATTCGTCCTGATTATTCAGTTGATTATGGTTTAAATCTTTGGGTTGTTGGTGATCAGATTCGTAAGGGCGCCGCGTTAAATGCATTGCAAATTGCCGAATATATGATTGATCAAAAATTAGTTTGAGGTGTGAGAATATGCGGATTATTGTCCAGAAATTCGGGGGGACATCAGTAGCGTCGCCGGAAGCAAGAGGCTGCGCGTTAAATAAAATTAAGGCGGCAAGACAGCAGGGATGCACTCCGATTGTAGTGGTGTCGGCTATGGGACGCAAAGGAGAAAATTACGCAACCGATACGCTTCTTGGAATCGCGGCAGCTGCTTATAAAAATATTGCCGCCCGCGAGCGGGATCAGATAATGAACTGCGGGGAAATTATCTCTGCGGTGGTAATGGCCGGTACGCTTCAGGCGGCTGGAATGGATGCGGTGGCTCTCACCGGCGGGCAGGCAGGAGTTACGACCGACACCAATTTTGGCAGCGCAAGGATTCTTAAGGTGGATCCAGCCAGAATTACGAGTTTGGTAAAGGCGGGAAAGACGCCGGTAGTATGCGGCTTTCAAGGGATCAGCACGGAAGGTGAGCTTACAACCTTGGGGCGGGGCGGCAGCGATACCACGGCAGCTGCTTTGGGAGTGGCTCTCAATGCGGAATTGGTGGAAATTTATACCGATGTGGATGGCATAATGACTGCCGATCCAAGAATCGTAAATAATGCGAAGATTCTCGACTGCATCAGCTATAGTGAAGTGTGTCAGCTGGCTCATCAGGGAGCCAAGGTTATCCATCCCCGGGCAGTGGAAATTGTGATGCCTAGAGGAATTCCATTAGTGGTGAAATCCACCTTTTCCGATGCCCCCGGGACATTGATAACTAATATTGTGAAAGAAAATACCGAGGGAACAGCAGTGACGGATCGGATTGCAACCGGGGTTACTTATCTCGGTAATATTGCCCAGGTTAAAATCGATGTTACTGCTGATGATACTGGCAAGGCGGGATTCACGGTATTTAAAATTATGGCGGATAACGGCATTAGTGTGGATTTAATTAATGTGAATCCGGGGCAAATCATCTTTACTGTTCCGGAATGTGTCGCCGATAAAGCAGCTGCCAAGTTGAAAGAATGCGGCTATGCTGCCGAAATCGTATATGACTGTGCCAAAGTTTCTGTGGTTGGCGGCGGGATGCGTGAAGTTCCCGGTGTTATGGCAAGCTTCGTCGAGGCGCTGGCACTGAATAATATTTCTATCTTGCAAACAGTTGACTCCCATACTTCCATTTCGGCCTTAGTCAGCAAACTGGATACAGAAAAAGCAGTCACTGCTTTGCACGAAAAGTTTGGCTTATCTAAACTTTAAAGGGAGGGACTAGTCAATGAAAAATTTTGGAAGAGTTCTTACTGCAATGGTAACTCCGCTGCATGATGATTACAGTGTGAATTATAAGGGTGCAGCGAAATTGGCTAAATATCTGGTGGCTCATGGATCAGACGGATTGGTTGTTGCCGGAAGTACCGGAGAAGCTGCTACCTTAACCAAGAATGAAAAACTGAAACTGTTTGAGGTTGTGCTGGAAGCCGTAGGCGATCAGGCAGCGGTTATTGGCGGTACGGGGTCGAATTATACCCAGGCTTCGATTGAAATGACACAAGAAGCGGAAAAAGTGGGTATACACGGTGCCTTGCTTGTCGGTCCGTACTACAACAAACCGCCCCAGGAAGGCTATTATCAGCATTTTAAAGCCATTGCTGAGGCTACGCAGCTGCCGTTAATTTTATATAATGTTCCGGGAAGAACCGGCTCGAATATATTACCGGCTACTATTGCCAGGTTAGCTAAAATTCCTAATATTGTAGCTGTGAAGGAAGCCAGCGGAAATTTGGAACAAATGGGTGAAATTATTCGCACAACGCCGGATGATTTTATGCTGTATAGTGGGGATGACAGTTTGACATTACCGGTTTTGGCGATTGGCGGAGTCGGTATTATCAGTGTAGCCGCTCATATCGTTGGCGATCGGATGCAGGAGATGATTGCCGCATTCCTGGCGGGAAATACAGCAAAGGCACGGGCCATCCATTTGGAATTACTGCCTTTCTTTAAGGTCATGTTTATTACAACCAATCCTATTCCCGTAAAAGGGGCAGTGAATCTGATCGGTCAGGATGCCGGGCCGCTTCGATTGCCGCTCGTTGCTCCCACGGCTGATGAATTAGCAAAAATTAAAAATGTAATGCATGATATTGGAGTGATTTAAGAAAAATAAGGCTGGCGCTTAAGCTCGATAGGATACTGCGCCGGCCTTATTTTTTTATATCTCTGTCCGATTGTTGCAATTCCTTCTGAAAATGCGTTATAATAGACAGAAGCGGATGAACGGCCGGGTTTTTTAAAAGAAAATTTGGGACGGCATTGTTTTAAACTATTTTTCATAATAAATCGGAGGTGTAGCATTTTTTGGCAAAAATACCACAAAAAATTCAAATTATCCCCTTGGGCGGACTGGGGGAAATCGGCAAAAACATGACGGTAATCCGTTATGAAGATGACATTATCGTTATTGATTCTGGATTGATGTTTCCGGAAGACGATATGTTAGGGATTGATCTGGTCATACCGGATATTTCTTATTTGCTGGAAAACCGTGATTTGGTCCGGGCTATTATTCTTACCCACGGTCATGAGGATCATATCGGGGCGTTGCCCTATGTTTTAAAACAGCTTACCGTGCCGGTATATGGTACAAAGCTAACATTAGGCATTTTAGAAGGCCGGCTGAAGGAAAATAATGTTTCAGCAGACAATCTGATTCCGATAAAACCAGGGGATCAAATTGAAATTGGTCCGTTCAAACTGGGATTTATCAAGGTGAGCCACAGTATTGCCGATTCAGTGGGAATCTCGATCAGAACCCCGATTGGTACGATTGTGCATACCGGTGATTTTAAGCTGGATCAAACTCCTATTGATGGCAGAGTGACCGATTTTCATAAATTCGCCGAACTGGGTGATCAGGGAGTTTTAGTTCTCCTTGCCGACAGTACGAATGCGGAACGGCCGGGATATACATTTAGTGAGAAAACGGTAGGAGCAAAATTTGATGAGGCATTTCGCAATGCCCGGGGACGGATTATTATTGCTACCTTCTCCTCCAACGTTCATCGCATCCAACAGGCTATTGATACTGCTTGCAAATATAAACGCAAGGTAGCAGTACTGGGGCGCAGCATGGTCAATGTTGTCAATATTGCATTGGAACTGGGTTATCTCCTAGTGCCGGAAGGCGTGCTCATTGACATTGATGAAATCAATAATTATCCTGCCTCCAGCATTGTTATTGTAACTACCGGCAGTCAGGGCGAGCCTATGTCGGCTTTAACCCGTATGGCCATGTCCGACCACCGGAAGGTTGAAATTGTTCCCGGTGATACGGTCATTATTTCCGCCACGCCGATTCCGGGCAATGAGAAACTGGTTTCCCGAACTGTTGATTATCTGTTTCGACAAGGTGCCGAAGTCATATACGGCAAGTCCTCCGGTATTCATGTTTCAGGCCATGCCAGCCAGGAAGAATTGAAATTGATGCATAACCTGATTCGTCCTAAATTTTTTATCCCGGTGCACGGCGAATATCGGCATTTGATTATGCATGCTAAAATAGCGCAAGAGCTTGGCATGCCGAAAGACCATATTTTTGTTGCCGAAAATGGACATATTCTTGAATTTACGGCTGAAACAGGTGCCGTGGTCGGGAAAGTTACTGCCGGCAAAGTTCTGGTAGATGGATTGGGTGTAGGCGATGTAGGCAATATTGTTCTCAGAGACCGCCGGCAGCTGTCGAAAGACGGAATTCTGATTGTTGTTATTACGATGGATAAGCAGCGAGGCTGTGTTTTGGCCGGACCGGATATTGTATCCCGGGGATTTGTTTACGTCCGTGAGTCGGAACAGCTCATGGATGACGCGAAAGAGCGAGTCAAGCAAGCCCTGGAACGGTGTGAGACTAATAATATTACCGAATGGGCCACGATTAAATCCAATGTACGCGATACGCTAGGTAAATATCTTTATGAAAGAACCCGCCGTCGTCCGATGATATTGCCTATTATTATGGAAGTATAAAGACCGAGTTTACTCGGCCTTTTTCTTTTTTGGCGTTCTTGATTTTTACAAAAGGAAGCTCCGAGCTGTATGTAATTTTTTGCATGGTTCATACTATGTATGAATAATGATGCTGGAGGTAATATAATGATTGATAATGATAATCCGGTTATCGCTCCGCCGGGGACCACTCCTGAACATACGGAAATACCGATGCCTGATGCTGCCCCGAAAAAAACACAATCAAGTAAAAAAGCGGGAACGGTTGAAAATATTCAGGAGATGGGCAGCACTGAAGTGCCGACGGCTAAGAGTAATGTTCATGTTATGACGATCATTGGACAAATTGAAGGCCACATGGTATTGCCGCCGCAAAATAAAACGACCAAATATGAACATGTAATGCCACAATTGGTAGCGATTGAGCAAAACCCGGAAATAGAGGGTTTGATGCTGCTTTTAAACACAGTAGGCGGTGATGTGGAAGCCGGACTGGCCATTGCAGAGATGATCGCGAGTATGTCGAAACCATCAGTTTCGATTGTATTAGGCGGTGGCCACAGTATCGGCGCGCCGATTGCTGTATCGGCAACTCATTCCTATATTGTTGAGAGCGCCACTATAACAATTCATCCGATTCGTCTGACTGGTTTAGTAATTGGTGCACAAAGCTCGTTTGATTATTTGGAAAAAATGCAGGACCGTGTCAACCGGTTCGTAGTTACCCATTCTAAAATCAGTGAAAAGAAGTGGAAAGAATTATTATATAAAACCGGAGAACTTTCCAGAGATATAGGAACCTCAGTAGGTGGTAGAGATGCAGTGAGTTTTGGCTTAATTGATTCGGTGGGGGGGATATCCGCTGCTATGAATAATTTGCAGGAATTGATAACAATAAGCAAAGAACACAAGGGGCTGAAGCAATGATTTTATGGACGGTCATGCCTTTGAGTCTAGTTTGGGGACAGCCGCAAGGTTCACTTCCTCCCTATGAAGAAATCGAGTATACCGGTACGAAAATGCAGGTAACAAAGCTGTCGGACAACCAATGGCAGATTATTCGAATTCTATCAACAGATCCGCAGGACTACTTGCGTGAAGATATTCAACCGGGAACCGTTCTCGTGAGTACGCCTGTATTTAAAGCGCTTGCACATTAGAAAAAAGCACTGTAGTTGCGATTGGCAGCTCAAGCACTCTCTTAGTAAGGGTGCTTTTTTATGCATAATGATAAAAGGATTTTATTGCAACATGTAGAAATTCATACACTTAGAGGTGGTGTGTTTTGTCTAAGTCCTTGTCAGAACTGACACCCGAATTAAAATACGAATTGTTCGGCATTGTACTTGTTACAGTCGGTATTTTAGCCGGTATCAGTCTCTTGGGGCTTCATGCCGGGCCGGTTGGGTTATTCATTGCAAAAACTCAAAAATATACAGTCGGCGTTGGGGCACCGATTATTCCTCTATTACTGATGACTGTTGGCTTACGCTATATTTGGCGGCAGCATGCAATTGATTATTCGTTTAAATTTTGGGGGTTGGTGTTTTTATATATTTTATTATTAGCTATTTTTCATCATTGGGCTATTCCCGAAGGGCAGGAAATTCTGCCGGAAAGTTTGGTCCCGGGCGGCGGATTCATTGGTGGCTTTACTTTGTTTTTATTACGCAAGCTATTTGGTGTTGACGGAGCGATCGTTGTTCTGGTTGCTTTAGCGATCTGCGCTGTGCTTTTGGCAACAACCTGGTCTTTGGCAAAAGGATTTCTGGCGGCGAAGCAGAAAGCGGCAGAAAGTTTTCTCAGCGCCCGGCAAACCTTAGCTTGCACTTATGAAAATCTCATTGAGGTGCAGGACGAGAGCGAAACGGAACCAAAGCAGGAGAATCGTCGTTCTTTTTATAATCAGGAGAATGATCGGCCTGTGGTACCGGCAGCGGCAAAAGGAGATAAGCAGAACAGTGAGGCGTCTTTAAAATCTGCATCGCCAGCGGCGAGTGTTCAGCAGCCCTCTGATCCTGCTACCGCTCAGCAATATATGCTGCCGCCACTTACTTTGCTCAAAAAAATTAATCGAATGAAGCAAACGAGAATTCCAAAAGAAGTAAGTCAAAATGCTGCCATTTTAGAAGAAACATTGGAAAATTTTCATGTTAGTGCTAAAATAATAAATACTTGTCAGGGACCGGCGGTTACACGCTACGAGTTGGAACCGGCTCCTGGCGTGAAAGTAAGTAAGATTGTAAATTTAGCCGACGATATTGCTTTAAAACTGGCATCCACCGGTGTGCGTATAGAAGCGCCTATTCCGGGGAAAGCGGCGATTGGCATTGAGGTTCCCAATAAAGAAGTGTCCGGCGTTCATTTGCGGGAGGTCCTTGAAAGTCAGGATTTTCAGCAGGCGGGTTCCCGGCTTGTTGTGGCTCTGGGAAAAGATATTGCCGGCCAGCCGGTGGTGACCGATTTGGCTAAAATGCCTCACTTGCTGGTGGCGGGAGCTACTGGCTCCGGCAAAAGCGTATGTATTAACACGTTAATTACCAGTATTTTATTTAAGGCTATGCCGGATGAGGTCAAATTTATCCTGATTGATCCGAAAGTAGTGGAATTATCCAATTATAATGGCATTCCCCAGTTGATGACGCCTGTTGTAACAGATGCCAAAAAGGCTGCGGCTGCTTTAAACTGGGCAGTCCAGGAAATGGAGCGGCGGTATGCGGTCTTTGCGACTGCCGGGGTGCGGGATATAGGACGGTATAATGAAATTTCCCAGGATGGGGGATTACCGCTTATTGTAATTATTATTGATGAATTGGCTGATTTGATGATGGCAGCGCCGGTAGACGTGGAGGATGCAATTTGCCGTTTGGCGCAAAAGGCTCGTGCAGCAGGCTTGCATTTAGTGCTGGCTACCCAGCGCCCATCGGTGGATGTGATTACCGGAACGATAAAGGCAAACATTCCTTCACGGATATCCTTTGCCGTATCGTCACAGATCGATTCGCGGACTATCTTGGACATGGCCGGAGCGGAAAAATTATTAGGCAAAGGGGATATGCTGTTTTATCCTGTAGGAGCCGCAAAACCGCTGCGGGTACAGGGGGCTTTTATTGCTGATAGCGAGGTGGAAGACTTGGTATCTTATATCCAACATCAGGCTGAGATTCCCAAGTATTGTGAAGAGATTACATCCTTTGAAAGTGTAAAAAAGGAAGATGAAAAGCCGGAACAGGAGAAATATCAGGATGAATTATTAGAAGAAGCGGTCCGAATGGTATTGGAAACAGGTCAGGCTTCCGTATCTATGCTGCAGCGAAAGTTTCGCGTTGGCTATACCCGGGCCGCCAGACTGATTGACACGATGGAAGAAATGCGAATCGTCGGACCGAATATTGGCAGTAAGGCCAGAGAAATTATCATGACTTCCGATCAGGTGAATGCCCGTTATTTTAAAAAATAATATTCATATTTTGTCTAACGAGGTTATAGATGGCTTTCGATGTTGGGTAAAATAGAGTAAGCAATCTTAATACCGTCGACTATTGAGTCATTAGAAAAATAGGAGGTAATAACAACATGCAGACTGTGGGTCAGGCATTGCGTAGTGAGCGAGAGAAAAAAAACTTGACGATAAAAGACATTGAGGCTGCTACTAGTATTCGGTCATTATACATCAATGCCATTGAAGAAGATAATTATAAAGTGATTCCCGGTGAAGTTTATCTGAAAGGGTTTATTCGCAATTACGCGAACTATTTAGGCCTAAACGGAGAGGAAATGGTTGCTTTATATCGTGAAAGTCAAGCTCCTGTTGAACCGGAACCGGAAGTGCCGGCTAGAAAGAAAGTAGCACCAAAGAAAGATACTCCGGTCAGTTTACGAACGGGCGGCAAGGGGAAATGGGCCGCCGTCGGGGTGGTAGCAGTTTGTCTGGCAGGAATTATCTGGTGGGCAGCCGGTAATAAAATAGCAGAGCCTCAGCAACCGGCTCCCGAAGCTAAATCAGCTCCAGCAGCTCCCGTTCAGCCGCTTCCATCGGCAGTGCCACAGCAGCAGGCAACGTCCGCATCGGACAAATCGGCTGCTACAAAGCCTGTAGCGGTAACGGCTAAATTTACGGATGCCTGCTGGACGTTAGTTAAGGCCGATGGCAAGGAGATTTATGAGGGAATTCCGAAGACTGGTGAAACTATAACCTGGCAGGCGGAAAAAAACATAGCGCTCCAATTAGGCAATGCCGGCGCTGTGGATATCGTATATAACGGACAGTCAGTGGGAAAAATCGGTGGGAAGGGTGAAGTAGTATCTAAGACCTTTTCAGCCAATAATGCTAAGCCATAACCGAGATTTTCCTTTTAGGAGATAACAATGAACGATTTTTTGCCAATCAGTAAACAGGATATGGAGAAACGCGGCTGGACACAACTGGATTTTATTTTTATCAGTGGCGACGCTTACGTGGATCACCCCAGTTTTGGTCCGGCGATTATTTGCCGGCTGCTGGAAAAACACGGCTATCGAGTTGGCATTATTCCACAGCCGGACTGGCGGTCGGTGGATGATTTCAAAAAACTTGGCAAGCCCCGGCTGGGAGTGTTGGTTTCTGCCGGAAATCTGGATTCAATGCTTAATAAATTTACTGCAGCAAAGAAATATCGCAGTACCGACAATTATTCTCCCGGGGGGAAAGCCGGCTTGCGTCCGGAACGGGCCACGCTGGTTTATTGCAGCCGAATCCGGGAAGTATGGAAAAATATTCCTTTAATTATTGGCGGCATTGAAGCCAGCCTAAGACGATTCGCCCATTATGATTATTGGTCCAATAGTGTTCGCCGGTCTATCCTTATCGACAGCCGCGCCGATCTTTTGGTTTATGGAATGGGTGAAAAACAGATCCTTGAGATTGCCGCACAGCTGAATCAGGGAATTGCAGCAGCCGATATCCGTCATATTCCGGGTACTTGTTGTCGGACAACCTCTTTGGATATGGTATGGGACTTTATTGAAGTGCCTGACTATGAGACTGTAAAAACCAGCAAGCCGGCTTTTGCCGCGGCGTTTAAGGTACAGTATCAGGAGCAGGATGCGATTCGCGGTAAGACGATTGTGCAAAATCACGGTGCAGATTATCTGGTGCAAAATCCTCCGGCGATGCCGCTGACGACTGGGGAAATGGATGAAATTTACGACCTGCCCTATCAGCGTACCTATCATCCCAATTACGAAGCTGCCGGCGGTGTACCGGCGATTCAGGAAGTCAAATTCAGCCTGGTCAGCCATCGGGGGTGCTTTGGCGGCTGTTCCTTTTGCGCCATTGTTTCTCACCAGGGAAGAATGATTCAAAGCCGAAGCCGGGAGTCGATTTTGCGGGAAGCTAAAATAGTAACCGCTATGCCGGACTTTAAAGGATATATTCATGATGTCGGCGGTCCGACCGCCAATTTCCGGGTGCCGTCCTGTACTGCTCAATTTGAACGAGGTACCTGTAAAGCAAAGCAGTGTTTGGCACCCAAAGCATGTAAGAACCTAGTGGTTGATCATCGGGATTATCTGGCTCTTTTACGGGAACTGAGAGGTTTGCCGGGGGTTAAAAAAGTTTTTATCCGTTCCGGGATTCGTTATGATTATGTTATGGCAGCCAATGATGATGAATTTTTAACCGAGTTATGCCAGTATCATGTCAGCGGTCAGCTGAAAGTAGCGCCTGAACATGTTTCTTCCAAGGTAACACGACTGATGGGCAAGGCCGGCAAGGAAGTTTATTTGCGGTTTATGAATGCCTATAAGCGCATCAATCAGGTCCTGGGGAAAGAACAATATTTGGTGCCATATTTTATGTCAAGCCATCCGGGGGCGGGATTGACGGAAGCGATAGAACTTGCTGAATTCATTCGGGATTTGGGATATAATCCTGAACAGGTGCAGGATTTCATTCCTACTCCAGGCAGTTTGTCCACTTGTATGTATTACACCGGCCTTAATCCGTTAACCGGGGAGAATGTGTATGTAGCAAAAGATCCCCATGAAAAGAAACTGCAGCGGGCGTTGCTCCAGTTTCGCAATCCGGCCAATTATCCTTTTGTGTATGAAGCACTTGTAAAAGCCAGGCGGCAGGATCTAATCGGTTATGGGCCGAAATGTTTGATTCGGCCCCAAAAACGGCCGTTCTATTCTTCTCAGCCGAATAGACAGAAGAAACGGCGTGGTTTATCTCCCACCCGGGATAAAGGGAAAATAATAAAGTCGGCTAGGAAGCAGCTGTCTTAAAAATTTTTTTGCATTCCTTTGTTTGTAAGTACCACGCAATCCAACCATGGGTTATCATAACAAACAGGCCAACCCCTATATTGTCAAACAGCGCCATAACAACACCTAACAGGGAAAGCAGGATGGATAAGACAAGTTCGGTAAGGCGTGCCCAGGATTTAAGACGCAGCAGTCCATAAGCGGGAATTCCGTATAATAAGGCGGCCAGCAGAGAAGTTAGGACGGCATGGTTGTCTTGCTTGCTCCATCCATCGTACACGCCAAAGATATTTCCTGCCGCAATCAGACATAAAAACAGGGAAATCATCACTAACCGTGAGGTTAGGTTAGGATGAAGAAAAGATAACCAGGATGGGAATTTAATCATATTGTGCAGAACCCCTTTCATATTTATTCCATTTTATCATATTTTAGCAGCCTTTCTTGTTGCACAGCCAAGGAATAGCGAGTATAGTATATTTAGTTTACCTAATCTAACTTAATTAGATAAGGAGCTTGTCATATGCGGCGTTATTTACCACTGTTGTTAATTGCTTTTTTTGTTCTGATTATTGTTTTAGCAGGCAGCTTTTTTTTACCAGGGTATGCGGATCAGCAAAATCCGGATAATGTCCCCCATATCACAGTGTACACTAATTTGCCGGTAGAGCCGATAGCCGTGCTGACCCAGGAATATGAAAAGGTTCAAAATATCAAAGTCAATGTAGTTTCTTTAGCGGATGATGCGTTACTGGCAAGGTTGAAACTGGAAGCGGACAACCCTCGGGCCGATATAGTCATTGCCGATCGTTCCTTATTGGAAGCGGCCAGGAAAAGTCACTGCCTTGCACCCAGCGCATCGGAGCAAACAGATATGATCGCCGAACGATTTAAAAATGCCGACAATTATTGGACCGGTATCTGGTATGATCCTATTGTTTTTGCGGCAAATCAGGATTTTTTAAAAACACTGCCCCAATCACCCGCTAAATGGTCCGACTTGGTAAAGGACAATAAATGGCGTATTGGCTTAACTGATTTTTTAGCGGCTGATGCATATGCCAATCTTTTGTATACGATGGCGGCAGTAAATGGGGAAAACCAGACCTTAGATTATTTCAAAAAAATTCATCCCAAAGTCGTACAATATGCTAAGTTTCTTGCTACCCCGGTAAGAATGGCAGGTATGGGAGAAGTAGATATTGCCATTGCCGTACAAAGCGAAGCCATTCGCTATTGCAATGACAATTTTCCCATCCAGATTATCTATCCGGAAGAGGGAACGGCCTATTTACTTACCGGCGCAGGCCTGGTAAAGGGCACTTCTCACGCAACGGATGCCCGGCAGTTTATTGACTGGCTGCTCCAGGATGGAGCGCAAGTAACTTTACGGATCAATAAATTTTTCTTTAATCCTACGAATCCGGAAAGTTATTTGGCAAAGGGGATTGCTGCAAAAAATTTAAGATTGTTTGATACCGAGGTCGAGATAACGAAGGAACAACAACACAGGCTTATGGACCGCTGGGTTCAAACTGTACGTCTCGGTTCGAAATAACAAGATTGCTGCAGCTATTGGGGAATAGGAGGAAGTATTCATGCTAAAAGCCGGGTTTATCAGCCTTGGTTGTGCCAAAAATCTTGTAGATACAGAAGTCATGCTGGGAGCATTGGCTGCTGACGATATTCAGCTAACCACTGAGCCGGGAGAAGCGGATATTCTGATTATCAATACTTGTAGCTTTATTGATTCGGCGAAAGAAGAATCAATTTCTACCATTTTACAAATGGCAGAATATAAGCAGACTGGGAAATGCCGTGGTATCATTGTAGCCGGTTGTCTGGGACAGCGTTATCAGCAGGAATTGCTGGATGAAATACCGGAAATTGATGGAATCGTCGGTACCGGGTCCTGGCAGCGAATCGGCGAAGCGGTTGATGCGGTTCTTTCCGGCCGTCGAGTACTATTTATTGATGATGTCAATACAATTTATGATGACCAGATGCCCAGAATTACCACTACACCTTTTTATAGTGCCTATATTAAAATTGCCGACGGCTGCAGTAATTGCTGTTCATATTGTGTGATTCCCCGGATCAGAGGAGAGTTTCGCAGCCGGGGAATTGAATCTGTCATTGCCGAAGCCCGACAGCTTGCAGCACGGGGCATTAAAGAAATTAATCTGATAGCACAGGATACCACCAGTTATGGCCGTGATTTATATGGTTCACCTCAACTGACGAAACTGTTAAAAGAATTAGTAAAAATTGATGGAATTATGTGGATTCGTCTGTTATACTGTTATCCTAGGTATTTTTCCGATGAATTAATCGCTCTTATTGCTAGTGAGCCGAAAATATGCAAGTATGTCGACCTGCCTTTGCAGCATGCGGACGATGGTATTTTAAAAGCAATGAATCGCCGGGATAGCCGCAGGGACAGCGAGATTTTATTGGCAAAGCTTCGCGACGGCATTCCCGATGTGGTTATTCGGACGTCCTTTATTGTAGGCTTTCCCGGTGAAACAGAGGCGCAGTTTGAAGCTTTGCGGCAGTTTATGCTAGAACAAAAGTTTGAAAGAGCAGGTGTGTTTACCTATTCTCAGGAAGAAAGCACACCGGCGGCTGTTATGCCGGAACAAATCTCTGAGGATGTCAAACAAGAACGATATCATTGTTTGATGTCATTGCAATGTAAGATTTCAGAAGAACGGAATCAAAAAATGGAAGGGAAGATTCTAAAGGTAGTTATTGAAGGAGTAGATACGGAGCAAAGCAATGTTGTTCTTGGTCGTTCCTACCGGGAAGCGCCGGATGTTGATGGACAGATATATATTGAAAATGCCGGGAAATGCCACGTCGGCGATGTGGTTGACGTACAAATTGTGCAAGGATTTACCTACGATTTATTAGCAGAAAAGTTACCGGAATAGGTATAATTGTAAAGGGTAATTTGGAAAATAGTAGTGGCGCGTGTCCTGCTATTTTCTTTTTCATGGCTATGGGAGAGCCTGCGTTAGCGATATGCTGATCCGGCGGGATAAGCAGGGAGGAGGAATTTACTATGATTGTGGAGTTAATTAGTACCGGAACGGAGCTGCTGCTGGGGGAGATTGTCAATACCGATGCTCCCTATTTAGCGCGACAGCTTAATGGGCTAGGATTTGACGTTTTATATCAGTCCACTGTTGGCGATAATCGTCAACGAATAACCAAGGTTTTAAAAACGGCCCTGGAGCGATCCGATATTATTATTACTTCAGGCGGTCTAGGTCCAACACAGGGCGATATTACGAAAGAGGTTACGGCTAAATTACTTAAGCGTGAGCTGAAATTGCATGAAGCTACCGCTGACCGTATACACTGTTTTTTTGCTGCCAGGCACAATAATATGCCGAACAATAATTTGCGTCAGGCTATGATTCCTGAAGGAGCAATTGTGCTTGATAATGAGCGAGGCACTGCTCCCGGAGTCGTTTTAGAACAGGGAGATAAAACAGTTATTCATTTGCCGGGGCCGCCCCGGGAATTGGAATGGATGTTTCAGAATCGGGTGGTACCTTATTTGAAACAGCGCTTTGGCGGGCAGGGAATTATTTATTCCAGAATATTACATACAACGGGAATAGGTGAATCCCTGCTGGAAGAACAGATTAAAGATTTTATTTTGGCACAAAATAATCCTACTATTGCATTATTAGCGAGAAAGGGCGAGATCATCATTCGTCTTACGGCCAAGGCGGACAATGAGGCGGCAGCCAAGGTTTTGCTTGATACCCTGGAAGAAAAAATTCACCGGCGTATTGGCGAATATATTTTTGGCCATGACGAAGAGAGTATGGAAGGTGTTGTTGGAAGTATTCTCGCTGCTAAGAAACTGACGGTCGCTTGCGCCGAGTCTTGCACAGGCGGGTTAGTAACGAGCCGGTTAACCGATATTCCCGGCAGTTCCCAGTATCTGATCGGTTCTGTTGTATGCTATAGCAACCGTATAAAGATGGATGAGATTGGCGTACCGGAGAAATTGCTGATTGAATATGGCGCCGTCAGTCAAGAAACAGCTGGTGCGATGGCCGACGGTATACGTAAAAATTATCATACCAATATTGGCTTGGGGATAACCGGAATCGCCGGTCCGGACGGGGCCACAGAAAATAAGCCGGTTGGATTGGTTTATATTGCTATTGAAGGGCCATCCGGTATACAATGTTATCAACATAATTTTACTGGTCAGCGATTGGATATAAAATACCGGGCATCTCAGGCGGCTCTTGAGGTATTGAGGCGTTATGCAGTACATTTATGAAATTGAATTATGAATCTAGGAGGATCGATATATGAAAGAAAGTAATAATTTATTTGGTAGTTTACAATTAAGCAAAAAGGTCATTTCGGCGATTACGGATATGGGGTTTGAGGAACCATCGCCGATTCAGAGCCAAACGATTCCAATTGTACTGGCAGGAGCGGATGTAATTGGTCAGGCGCAAACCGGTACGGGTAAAACGGCGGCTTTTGGCATACCAATGATGGAACGAGTCACTGACAGCCGGAATATTCAGGCTTTAGTGCTTACGCCTACCCGGGAATTAGCAATACAAGTTTCCGAAGAATTAGCGAAAATCGGTAAGTATCGGCGGATTAAAGCCCTGCCTATTTATGGCGGACAAGCAATTGACAGGCAAATCCGTGCTTTAAAATATGGAGTACAAGTGGCGATTGGTACTCCCGGGCGGTTGTTGGATCACATCCGTCGTAATACGATTAAACTAGATTCTGTTAAAATGCTGGTGTTGGATGAAGCCGATGAAATGCTGGATATGGGTTTTGTTGAAGATATTGAAACTATTTTACAAAACATTCCTAGTGAAGGACGGCAGACCTTGCTATTTTCTGCTACTATGCCGGCGCCGATAGCGGTTCTGGCTAGAAAGTATATGAATAATCCCCAAATTATAACCGTTAGCAAAGAGCAGCTTACAGTACCGCAGATTGATCAGTTTTATTATGAAACAAGGGAAAAGCTGGAAGGACTTTGTCGAGTGCTTGATGTGGAAACAACCGGACGGCTAATCATTTTTTGCCGGACTAAAAAAGGGGTAGATGAGCTTGTGGCATCGCTGCAAGCCAGGGGCTATATGGCTGACGGGCTGCATGGCGACTTGAGTCAGACGCAGCGGGATCGGGTTATGAAAAAATTTCGCGACGGCAAATTGGAAATACTGATTGCCACTGATGTTGCCGCCAGAGGGCTGGATATTGATGATATTACCCATGTCATTAATTATGATATTCCACAAGACCATGAATCTTATGTCCATCGCATCGGGCGGACCGGACGGGCCGGCAAAAAGGGCGTAGCGATTACATTTATTGGGCCACGGGAGTATCGGCAGCTGAAGCTTATTGAAAAGTTGGCTAAAACTCGTATCATCAGAAAACAGCTTCCATCTTCCGCCGATATTTTAGAACGCCAGCGAGAAGTCATTAAAACCCGTCTTATTCAAACAATCGAGCACGGTGGCTTTGCTGATTACCATCTTATTGCTGCCGATTTGGCATCTGATTATGATCCTCTCGACATCGCTGCTGCTGCCTTAAAAATTTCCCAGGAAGGATATAAGGAAAAGATCATTGAAGAAAGGCCTTCCTTTGCCAATAGCGGTGCTGAACCGGGAATGGTTCGCCTGTTCATCAACGCTGGGAAAGTGCAAAAAATTCGTCCCGAGGATATTGTACGGACTATTGCCAGCGAAGCGGATATACCAGGAAATAGCATCGGCGTAATTAATATCTATGATAAATTTACTTTTGTTGAGGTGCCGGAAGAAGTGGCTGAACGGGTAATATCCGTCATGCACAAAAATACGATCAAAGGCTATAAAATTAATGTGGAACCGGCTAAAGGCCGATAAAACAGAGGGCTGACTGCCCTCTGTTTTATCGTTGGATAGAAAGCAGCAGGAACTATTGACAATATGAACGAAGGTTCGCTGCAATGTTTTTGAATAAGGAGGGGCGGGCAAGATGTTACAGTTGAATAATTTTGAAACAGCGTGGTCATTATCATTGCGCATATTAGCCCGGCGATCTTATAGTGAACAGGAAATGCGAACAAAATTAACGGCAAAGGGATATTCTGCTGACGTTACTGATTCGGTTATAAAGGGTTTGTTGGAGCACGGTTATCTTAATGATTCCGTTCTTTGCCGTATGATTTTTGAGCAATATTGCCGTAGCGGTAAATATGGGTTGCGGAATATTGTTGGCAAGCTCAAGCAACGGGGATTATCCACTCAGGTAATTTCGGACATTACGGGAGCGTATGATTCAGCAACGGAATGGCAGCGCGCTCTTATTTTAGTGAAAAAGCGTTTTAAAGTACCCGAAGCAGTTGACAAACGAAAAATTGGGCAGCTATTAATGCAACGCGGTTTTTCTTTTGATACAATTAATAAAGTGTTTGAAGAATTTTTCTGATTTTACAGATAAAACTTTTAATAAATTGTGGTTAACTTGACACTACTTTCAAAAACATTTACAATTATATTGGTCAGTCGTATATGGATAGCGGTAAATTGCAAAATCTTTTAAGAGAGCCAAATGCTATAGGGGAGCAATTGGTGCTGGTGCTTTTAAAAGCCGAGTTCATGCTCGGCTTTACCCTTATTATCAGCTTATAGTGAAGGAGGTGGAACGTTATCATTGAAATTATTTTAACAGCTATCATTGTAGCAATTTTGGGATTTGGTATAGGCTATTGGGTACGTAAAAGTACCGCTGAGGCCAAAATTTCATCAGCAGAAGAAGCAGCTAAAAAGATCGTTGACGATGCTGAACGAGCTGGGGAAGCGAAGAAAAAGGAAGCACTGGTAGAAGCAAAAGAAGAAATTCATAAGCTTCGCAGTGAGTTGGAGCGGGAGACAAAAGAACGTCGTTCCGAGCTTCAGCGGTTAGAACGCCGCTTGATGCAGAAGGAAGAAAATCTTGATCGGAAAATAGATTCTCTTGAAAAAAAAGAGGATATTTTGAGCCGCAAAGAAGCTGATGTAGACAAAAGTCAGGAAAAGATCAATGAACTGCATGCCAAACAACAGGCCGAATTAGAACGCTTGTCAGGATTTACTTCCGAGGAAGCCCGTAATATGTTACTTGCCAGCGCGCAAGAAGAGATTAAACATGAAACAGCAATCATGATTAAGGAATTGGAACAGCAAGCGAAAGAGGAAGCAGATAAGAAGTCTCGTGAAATTATTTCACTAGCCATTCAGCGCTGTGCAGCCGATCACGTTGCTGAAACTACCGTATCAGTTGTTGCTTTGCCGAATGATGAAATGAAAGGCCGAATCATTGGCCGTGAAGGTCGCAATATTCGTACGCTTGAAACTTTGACCGGCATTGATCTTATTATCGACGATACTCCCGAAGCAGTAATTTTATCCGGATTTGATCCGGTTCGCCGTGAGGTAGCGAGGATTGCTTTGGAAAAGTTGATTACCGATGGGCGAATTCATCCGGCCAGAATTGAAGAAATGGTCGAGAAAGCGCAGAAGGAAGTCGAGCAAAGAATTAAGGAAGCCGGTGAGCAGGCTACCTTTGATACTGGAGTTTATGGACTCCATCCGGAGGTAATCAGACTTTTAGGACGATTGAAATTCCGTACAAGTTATGGCCAAAATGTGTTGAAACATTCGATTGAAGTAGCTCATTTGGCAGGTGTTATGGCCGCCGAACTTGGCGTAGATGTTATGCTGGCAAAACGTTCAGGTTTGCTCCACGACATTGGCAAGGCAGTTGACCATGAAGTTGAAGGACCGCATGTTACTATTGGCGCTGATTTAGCAAAGAAATACCGCGAATCGGCTGAAGTAATTAATGCGATTGCCGCGCATCATGGCGATGAAGAACCTAAAACCGTTCAGGCTGTATTAGTAGCAGCGGCAGATGCAGTATCGGCAGCGCGTCCCGGTGCTCGCAGAGAAAGTCTCGAAAGCTATCTGAAACGATTGACACGATTAGAAGAGATTGCTGAATCCTTCGAGGGTGTAGATAAATCATTTGCAATTCAGGCCGGCCGGGAAATTCGGATAATGGTTAAGCCGGATAAAATTGATGATTTAGCATCGGTTCGTCTCGTTCATGATATTGTTAAGAAAATCGAAAGTGAACTGGAATATCCAGGACAAATTAAAGTTACTGTTATTCGTGAAACTCGTGCAGTTGATTATGCAAAATAATTTATGTTGAAGTTAAACGACCTTGTTACAAGGTCGTTTTCATTTCCATAAATTTTAAAAAGGATTCATTGATTATCTAGAGAATAAATATTAAATTATAGCTTCTGCTATGTTTTTCTCTATTTTACTTACTAACGGATGGTGAACTACATGGAAAAATATATACAGGATGATGAAGCAATTTCTGACAGCGTCAATCTATTGATTTCAATTTTAGTTCGTTATCCCGAAATTGGGACGATTCGCTTTGAGCCAAAAAGTAACTTATTAAAATTAACCTTTATGTTTGCCGGGATATTATCGGCAAAAAAAATTGCAGGAATAAAACAATTAATTATCGACAGCATTACAGCATACCATATTTTGGGTAAAATCTCAGCCCAAAAATGCGAGGTGAAATTTAGTTCCTATGAACATGTGACGGTACTTGATTTTTTTCGCGATGTTCACACGTTATCAAAAAATGAAATCGCGCTGGTTATTACTTTACTCCGTGAAAAATGTAAAGAACGGTTGGTTGTTGATTGCAATGACTCCATGCTGGAGGAAGATTTAGTGATTCAAGAAGAAGTGATTGAGAGTATGCTTGAGAACATGAAAAGTCAGCGCGAGGCACATAGTCTGATCGGTATTCGGGAAGATGGACGGGTCTTGGTATTTAACAAATAAGAGAAAGTGCTAATTCTTGTATTGCTGGAGGGTTATTCAAGATGAACGTCATGCTTATCGGAGACATTTGCGGCCGGCCTGGCCGCCAGACGGCTGCCCACTTTATTCCTAAGTTAAAGGAACAGTACCAACTTGATTTAATTATTGCCAATGGTGAAAACTCAGCCGGAGGGGTTGGAATTACCGCTCCCGTATTTTCTGAATTACTGGCGATGGGAATTCAGGTTGTTACAACAGGAAATCACATCTGGGACAAAAAAGAAATTTTTGATTTTATCGACGGCGCTAATCGGCTCATTCGTCCGGCAAATTATCCGCCAGGGACTCCGGGAGTCGGATTCTATGTTGTACAAATTAAGGGTCTGAATGTTGGCATTGTGAATCTTGCCGGAAGGGTATTTATGCCGCCGATTGATTGTCCGTTTCGCGCGATAGATTCTATCTTGCATGAAATCGGCGGGAAATGTGATATTGTTATCATCGACTTTCATGCGGAAACCACTTCTGAAAAAATGGCGCTTGGCTGGTATCTTGATGGAAAAGTTTCCTGTGTTGTGGGGACTCATACCCATGTGCAAACCGCTGATGAACGTATTTTACCAAAGGGAACGGCCTACATAACTGATTTAGGAATGGTCGGGCCGCGTAATGGCATATTGGGAGTCAATAAAGAGCCGGTATTGAAAAAATTTTTAACCGGACTGCCTGTTCGGTTTAGTGTCGCGAATGGAGCCAGCTTATTTTGCGCCCTTATCCTTGAGATTGACGAGGAGTCAGGGCAGGCGACAAATATCTTACGCATACAAGAATTTTTAGATTGACAAATTTATTGAAATTATTTGAATCTTTTTTTAAAATATAAAAGGAATTTTTTGGAGGAAGCACGAATACTTGATACCATAGGACTTATATATCGTCTTTTGAATTAAAGGAGGGTACTAAAAAACATGGAAGTCTTAAAAGTATCAGCAAAATCCAATCCTAACTCAGTAGCAGGCGCTTTGGCTGGAGTATTGCGAGAGCGCGGTGGTGCCGAAATGCAAGCCATCGGTGCGGGAGCTCTTAACCAGGCGGTTAAAGCAGTAGCGATTGCAAGAGGATTTGTCGCACCTCACGGAGTTGATCTTATTTGCATCCCTGCCTTTACTGATATTCTCATTGACGGAGAAGAACGAACGGCTATGAAATTGATAGTTGAACCGCGTTAACAGCTTCTAAAACCTGTTCAAATTGAACAGGTTTGTTTGTTTTTGAGGAAATTTTAGGGAATACTATTTAGGGAATGGCAGCGAGTTTGTCCCTTATGGTTACGAGGAGTGAGACTATGAAAATTGAAGTATGTACGACGAACGCCAAGAAAATAGTTTGCGATACACTTATCATTGGCGTATGGGAGGAGACTGTATTAACGAGAAAAATTGCCGAAATACATGGCGAGGTGTTGGCAGACCATATTGCGCATGTAATTCATCGGCAGCCTGACTGCGGTATGTATGGAAAAACAATTAATATTTATCCGGTGGAAGCTATCGGGGAAAAACGCATTATGCTGCTAGGATTGGGAAAACCCAGGGAACTGACTGTCGATAAGATTCGTGATGTATTTGCTATTGCAGCGCGAAAAATTCGTAAATTAGAACCGACTACAGTAAGCTGCATTTTAGCAGACTTGATTCCGAGTCAAATTGAACCGGAAGGTATGGTCAAGGCTATCGTCGAAGGTATAATTTTAGGAGCGTATCGGTTTAATTATTATAAAACAACGAAGGTCGATGCTGAAATCGCCAAGCTGTTTATTATTGTACAGCAGGAAAATACTGCTATGCTGCAAAAAGCAGCACAGCGCGGATATATTATCAGTCAAAGCGTCAATTTGGCCCGGGACCTTTCCAATCATCCGTCGCGTAATATGACGCCGACGAAAATGGCCGAGCATGCTGTTGAGATTGCCAGACAAACGGGAATGAAATTAGTGATTTTATCAGCGGCTGATATGGCAAAGCAGCAAATGAATGCTATTTCAGCAGTTGCTCAGGGAAGTGATGAGCCCCCTTGCTTAATTGTTCTGCGCTACCAAGGTGACACTTCTTGTAAGGAAATTGTGGCCTTTGTGGGTAAAGGTGTCACTTTTGACAGCGGCGGCATATCACTGAAGCCGAGTGATAAAATGGGAGAGATGAAAGGGGATATGGCTGGAGGAGCGGCTGTGTTAGGCGCAATGCTGGCTATAGGACGGCTGAAACCTAAATTGAATGTTATCGCGGTGGTTCCTTGTGTAGAAAATATGCCTTCCGGTCATGCATTAAAACCGGGAGATATTATTAAAACGATGTGTGGGAAAACCGTCGAAATAATAACTACTGATGCGGAAGGCAGGCTGATTCTGGCAGACGGGATTACTTATGCCAGGACTGCAGGTGCAACAAGAATCGTTGATGTTGCAACATTGACAGGTGCTTGTGCAGTCGCATTAGGAAATGCAGCCTCAGGCGTTATCAGCAATGATCAGGTTTGGTGTAAACAAATTTTACAGGCGGCAGAAACAGCAGGAGAAAAAATGTGGGAACTGCCCCATTACCCGGAATATACGGAGCAAATTAAAAGTGAAATTGCCGATTTGAAAAACTCAGGTGGACGTATGGCCGGTGCTATTACGGCAGGAATGTTTCTGGCTCAGTTTGCTGATGAGTTGCCATGGGTACATATTGATATCGCCGGTACAGCAGACATTGACAAAGCGCGGGGATGCAATGGTAAAGGTGCGACTGGTGCCGGACTTAGAACACTTGTTCAATTGGCGGAAGATATAGGTGCCGAATGATAGCTGATTTGCATATTCATACCAACGCTTCTGATGGTCGGCTTTCTCCCCAGGCGGTTGTGGCAGAAGCGATTCAAAGCGGATTATCGTCGATTGCCATCACCGATCATGATACGGTTGACGGCTTGCTAATGCTGGCTCAGCAGGGGATATTAAAAAATGAACATTTGACTATTATTCCGGGTATTGAATTCAGTACCGATTTACCAAATCACGAAGTGCACATCTTAGGTTATAATCTGGATATTTTTAATAAAGACCTGCAGGCGCAGCTGGATGTCCTTGTCGCTGACAGGCTGCAGCGTATCAAGAAAATAATCGCTAAACTGGCACAGCTTGGTTATCTGATCGAATTTCAACGAGTTCTGGAATTAGCAGGGCGAAGCACTGCGCTGGGACGGCCGCATGTGGCACGAGCTCTGGTTGAAAAGGGTTATTTCCCAACTGTAACCGATGTTTTTAAAAATCTGCTTTATAAAAATGGACCGGCCTTTGTTGCTCATTATAAATTATCCCTTTCTACTGCGCTTGAACTGATTAAAAAAGCGGATGGCATTCCGGTTTTGGCTCATCCGGGGTTAATTGGCGATGATAGCATTGTGGTCGATATTATTCGAGCGGGAATTTTTGGGCTGGAAGTTTTTCATCCTAAACATCAGGCGGAGGAAGTGGAAAAATATCAGCGATTGGCATCCCAGTATGGATTATTGGTAACGGGAGGATCGGATTTTCACGCAATTCCTACCCGTTTTCCCGAACATCTTGGTATTTTTTCCGTAGACAATCAACTTGCTCAAAAACTAATCATCGGCAGCTTTGACAGGTTAACTTTGCGGAGCTAGGAGGCTAAAATGAATGTTATCGCATTTGTCGGACCAAGTGGTACGGGAAAAAGTCATCGTGCTTTAATTGTAGCCCATGAATATAATATTGATACTATCATTGATGACGGGCTGTTGATTAAAGATAGTAAAATTGTTGCCGGATATTCTGCTAAGAAAGAGCCGAGTAAAATAAAAGCTGTCAAAAGAGCGATATTTATGAAGCCCGATCATGCGCAGGAAGTGTGCGAGGCTATTGCCAGAGTTAAGCCGGAACGCATCTTGATTTTGGGAACTTCCATTAATATGGTCGAAAAAATTGTTGAGGTGTTAAAGCTCCCTAAGATTTCACAAATTATTCACATTGAGGAGGTTGCCAGTCCGGCAGAAATTGCGAAAGCACGGGAAAGCCGCGTAAAAGAAGGGAAACATATTATTCCTGTGCCAACAATAGAATTAAAGCCTCATTTTTCAGGTTATTTGATTGATCCGTTAGAAATATTTTTTAAAAAGCCACAGATGAAACGGCGAAAGCTTGGTGAAAAGTCTATCGTTCGTCCGACATTTAGTTATTATGGAAAATTGCTCATATCAGATGCTGTTATTGCTTCGATTGTTGATCATGTGGCAACAAGTGATTTAGCGGTTACCCGTACAAATCAGATTCAGATTAAAAATTCTCACGATAGGGAGAAAGGCATCTCAATTGCCTTTGATGTAACAATAAAATATGGTCATACACTGAGGGACGTGATTCAACATATGCAACAGAAGATAAAGGCTGTTGTTGAATACATGACGGGATTATTGGTCAGGGAAGTAAACGTTTTTGTAAAGAGTCTTAGTGTGGATTGAGTTAACGATAGTCAATTTGTGGAAGGAGCTTTTTCTATGCTGCAAAATGGAAAAATGATTGGATTTGGTTTTATTGCCGGTATTTTAAGCGGTTTATTGGGAGTTGGCGGCGGAATTGTGTTAGTGCCGATTATGGTAGCATGTCTTGGCTTAACGCAGCATATTGCTCATGCGACATCGCTGGCGGTTATTGTACCGACTGCGTTCGCAGGCAGTATTATCTATGGCCTTCATGGCAATAGCGATCTCATACTGGCGTTAACATTGGCTGTCGGAAGCGTTTTTGGCGCAAGCCTTGGTGCCAGATGGATGCCAAGGATACCCGCAGCACAGCTGAAACGATTATTTGGAATGTTGTTGTTGATAGTCGGAGTAAGGATGGTGTTGTCATGATTGTGCTAATGACGTTACTCACTGGTGTAGTTGCCGGTATTTTAAGTGGTTTATTAGGGGTTGGCGGAGGGATTGTTCTTGTACCCATGATGGTATTTGGTCTTGGAATGGCTCAGCATATTGCTCAAGGAATTTCATTGCTGGTGATTATTCCAACGGCTTTTGCCGGTATTTGGCAGCTCCAGAAACAAAAACTTGTTAATTATCATGTTGCAGTCTATTTGTCTGTCGGAGCTGTCGCCGGCGGAATCATTAGTGCGAATTTTGTTCAAGACATCCCGGCTGCGGATTTGAAGAAAATATTTGGTCTATTTATTATCATTATGGGCAGCAGAATGCTGCTGGCAAAGCCTAAAAAGTCAGCAAAAACTTCTTCGTAAGTTTCATAAGTAAAGTGCCAGGGACTGACGTTCTGAAACGCCGGTCCTTTTCTTTAGCGATTCAGAGGGGGGTTAATTGTTTAACAGAAAAAATTAGGATATAATAATCAGCAGGAGTTGATGAAGAATGGCAAAACCAGATCACTTTAAAGTTAAGCAAGGATCAATAAAATCAAATAAAAAGCATTTTACTACTTATACATATGGCTGCCAAATGAATGAAAATGATACAGAGCGTTTAGCGGGTCAGTTAATGGAAATCGGCTATGAGTATACCGAAGAGCCGGAAAAAGCGGATCTGATCCTGATTAATACCTGTTGCGTCCGGGAAAGTGCCGAAAAAAAAATATATGGAAAAATTGGTGAATTAAAGAAACTTAAAGCGATAAAGCCTAATCTTATTATTGGTGTGGCAGGCTGCATGGCACAAAAGGATCGGGATAAAATTTTTAAGAAAGCTTCCCATATTGATTTTGTAATAGGAACCCATAACATACATAAACTGGCTGAATTAGTTCAGAAAGTGGAGAAAAACAGCAAACCGGTATTGGAAATATGGGATCAGGCTGTGGCAGCTTCTCCGGAGATGCCTGCTATTCATAAGGGGCAAGTATCGGCTTGGGTTCCCATTACGTATGGTTGCAATAACTTTTGTACCTATTGTATTGTTCCTTATGTGCGGGGACGGGAAAGAAGCCGTCCGCTGGCCGACATCGTAAATGAAATTCAGCAATTGGGTCAGGACGGTTTTCAGGAGATTACCCTTTTGGGGCAAAACGTGAATTCTTATGGCAGGGATAGCAGTGAACCATACGATTTTGCCGATTTATTGCAGGCTGTTGATGAAGTGGATACCATCACCCGGGTTCGTTATCTGACTTCGCACCCACGGGATATGAATGATAAAGTAATTTCTGCGATTCAGGGTGGTAGAAAAATATGCGAACATTTCCATTTACCGATTCAATCCGGCAGTAATACGATTTTAAAATTGATGAATCGAGGCTATACGGCGGATTATTATCGACAGCTTGTTGCGAAAATCCGCCAAGCAATTCCCCATGCCAGTATTACAACCGATCTTATTGTGGGCTTCCCTGGTGAAACCGATGAGCTTTTCCAAGAAACGTTACAGTTTATTCAATCCATACGCTTTGATGCCGCTTATACTTTTTTATACTCCAAACGTTCGGGAACGCCTGCAGCAGCGATGCCGAATCAAGTGCCGCTGACTCGAAAGAAAGAACGTTTGCAGCAGCTTATGAAACTGCAAAATGATATCAGCCTGGAGATCAATCAAACGCTGGAAGGGAGAACCGTGGAAGTACTGGTTGAAGGGACCAGCAAAAATGATGCGAATATATTAATGGGACGAACCCGTACCAATAAAATTGTGCTATGGAAAGAAAATGGCAGTGAAACGATCGGCCGGCTGCTGCCAATACATATCCGTGCAGGGCAAACTTGGCTGCTAAAAGGTGAATTTACCGGTTAATTGCTTGCTGGGAAGAGGAGAGTTATGATGGCCAGCTATACTCCGATGATAGAACAATATCAGAATATCAAAAATCAACATCCGGATGAAATTTTGTTTTTCCGGCTGGGTGATTTTTATGAAATGTTTTTTGAAGATGCCGAGGTGGCATCGCGGGAATTGGAAATTACTTTAACGGGAAGAGAGGCCGGGCAAAATACCCGGGTGCCAATGTGCGGTATCCCCTATCATGCAGTGGACAACTATCTTGCCAAACTGATTGGCAAAGGGTACAAAGTGGCCATTTGCGAACAAGTTGAGGATCCTAAAAGCGCGAAA
Source organism: Veillonellales bacterium (assembly GCA_039680175.1). Classification (NCBI taxonomy): domain Bacteria; kingdom Bacillati; phylum Bacillota; class Negativicutes; order Veillonellales; species Veillonellales bacterium. The sequence goes on from JBDKTO010000001.1 coordinate 53,319, forward strand.
GGAATTGTACGCCGTGAAGTGATTAAGATTGTTACTCCCGGCACCATCCTTTCCGAATCCTGCCTTCCCGATAAAGCAAATAATTTTTTGGCGGTTTTGTATGAGAACGAGAAAAACTTTGTTTTGGCGGCAGCGGATGCGTCTACTGGTGAATGTTTGTGGTCCAGCTTTAACGGCTGGGATCGTTTCAATGCCCTTGCCGACCAGTTGATCCGTTTAACGCCGGCGGAAATAGTGCTGACAGGCAGCTGTATCAATAACCAAGCGGTGCAGGACGAACTGAATGGACGACTGTCGTATTGCACGTATACAAAGCTGGCGGTAAATGATTTACAGGCGATACAGTGTTTGCCGGGACAGCACTTTGCCGCCGCAGATTTGCCGCAGGATCCGGATTCACTGCTGGCAGTGGGGTATCTGCTGTATTATTTGCATCAGACGGTGAAAAACGATCTATCCAATATTAATCGTTTAGTTGAGTATAGTGCCGTCAACCATTTGCTTGTCGATGCAGCTTCTTTGCGCAATTTAGAGGTTATCCGGAACACCAGAGACGGAAGCAGGAAAGATACACTTCTCTCTGTCCTGGACTTTACCAAAACGGCAATGGGCAGCCGCCTGCTGAAACGATGGCTGGAATATCCGCTTTTGCAGCCGGCAAAAATTATCCAGCGCCAGGATGCTGTTGCTGCATTATTGGATCAAGCAACCGTACGATATACAATTCAGACCGCGTTAAAAAATATTTATGATTTTGAACGGATTATGACACGTATTGAAGTAGGCACGGCTAATGGACGGGATATGATCGCCCTTAAGTCGTCCCTGACTGTATTGCCGGCAATTAAACAACAGCTTACACAGATCAACAATGCATTGTTAAATCAAATTGATAATGGGATTGACAGGCATGATTCTTTGGTTGAACTGATTGAGTCGGCTATTGTTGACAATCCGCCATTTTCTGTACGGGAAGGCAATATCATTAAGTCCGGCTACCATAATGAACTGGATGAATTACGCCATATTGCCACAGACAGCAAGCAGTGGGTGCAGAACTTGGAAACTTCGGAGCGGGAGCGTACCGGTATCAAATCCTTAAAGGTTGGGTATAACAAAGTTTTCGGATATTACCTTGAGGTAACTCATAGCCACGCTGCCTCTGTTCCATCAACTTATGTACGCAAACAAACGCTGGCGAACGCGGAGCGATACATTACACCGGAATTGAAAGCTTTTGAAGGGAAAATTCTTGGAGCGCAGGAAAAGATCGTCAATATTGAATATGAGCTGTTTTGCAAAATCCGCGATTCTATCAAGGAGCATATGAAAGAAATTCAGAAGACCGCCCGTCATATTGCGCAGCTGGACTGTATTCTGGGGCTGAGTGAAGCAGCCAGTCAATATAATTATGTCAGGCCGCGGATTCGTACGAATCGCAGGATTTCCATCAAGGACGGGCGGCATCCGGTTGTCGAACGCCTTTTAGTACGGGAAATGTTTGTACCTAATGATGTGGAACTGAATCACCAGGATAATGAAATCATGGTGATTACCGGTCCTAATATGGCGGGGAAGTCAACGTATATGCGTCAGGTGGCCTTATTGGTCTTAATGGCCCAGGTGGGCAGCTTTATTCCTGCCCGGGAAGCGGCAATTAGTCCCGTAGATCGTATCTTTACCAGGGTAGGTGCCAGTGATGATTTGGCAACCGGCCAAAGCACCTTTATGGTGGAGATGAATGAAGTTGCGCATATTTTAAAACATGCGACCAAGAACAGCTTGATTATTCTGGATGAAATTGGGCGGGGAACAAGCACTTTTGATGGAATGAGTATTGCCCAGGCCGTTATCGAACATATCTATGAGCATATAGGGGCTAAAACTCTTTTTGCCACTCATTATCATGAGCTTACCGAGCTGGCGGAAACAAATTCCCGTGTTAAAAATTTTTCGGTGGCAGTGAAGGAGCGGGGCAATGAGGTTGTTTTTTTGCGGCGGATTGTTCCAGGTGGGGCTGATAAAAGTTACGGTATCTACGTGGCACAATTGGCCGGATTACCGAAAAAGACGGTAGAGCGGGCTAAAGCCATTTTATTGCAGCTGGAGAAAAACCATAGCATTCCCGCGAAAGTTACCGAAGCAGCGGCGACCACCAGCTCTGGTTCAATGTCTTTGTTTACAAATGCAATCATTGAGGAACTGCTGTCGCTGGATGTGATGACAATTACCCCTATCGAAGCTATTAATCTTTTATATAAATTACAAACTCAAGCGAAAGAGGAAGTTGGTCAATAATGAGTGATGACAGAATACACATTCTTGATGAGCATACGGCAAATCAGATTGCCGCCGGCGAAGTCGTTGAGCGGCCGGCATCGGTTATAAAGGAATTAGTGGAGAATTCGATTGATGCGAAGGGGCACAGCGTTGAAATTGAAATTGCCAATGGGGGAATCAATTTTATCCGGGTTACGGATGATGGTATTGGTATGAGTCCGACCGACACCAAATTGGCTGTTTTACGTCATGCAACAAGCAAAATTCGCTTGGCGGGAGATTTGGTAAAAATTTATTCTTTAGGCTTTCGCGGTGAGGCTTTACCCAGCATTGCGGCTGTGGCAAAATTGACGATTACTACCCGGCAGCAGCAGCAGCCGTTAGCCAGTTATATTGAAATACAAGGCGGAAAGATAGTTGACATCCGGGAAGCGGGCGGCAGTATCGGGACTACGGTAACGGTAACAGATTTATTCTTCAATACTCCGGCCCGGCAAAAATTTTTAAAAACTCCCGGAGCCGAAAGCACACAGATTCATAATGTTTTAGGCAAGCTGGCTTTATCTCAGCCTGAAATAGCCTTTAAACTCATCAATAATGGAAAAACGGTAGTTGCTACTCCGGGGAATGGCCAATTGTATGATACTTTGCTGAGTATGTATGGGCATAAGATCGGCTCAGAGTTGCTGCCGATTGACTATGATCGAGATTCGATTGCTATTTCCGGTTATGTTTCTAAACCCAGTTTGCTAAAAAGCAGCCGCAATTGGCAAACTTTTATCGTAAATGGAAGGATTATTAACAGCCGTTTTATTGCCAAGGCGATAGACAATGCGTATCATTCTTTATTGCCGAAAATCGGATTTCCTTTAGCCGTATTGAATATTAAAGTTCCCCTGGAGTCTATTGATGTAAACGTACACCCACAAAAAAGTGAAGTGAAATTCAGCAATGAACAGATTGTTTTTCGGGCAGTATATCGAGCGATCACTGAAGCATTAACCGCACCGCAATCTCTGAGTCAGCTTGCTGCGACGGTAGAACCCTCACAGCGTCAGTATCATCCGGTTCATACAGACTATGAGTCTCAGCAGAATTACAGTCCGGTTCAATCCGTTCAACTGTGGCAGGAAGGGGAGAACCCTGTCTCCATAGAGACGGCAAGAAGGTTGATGCAGCAGGAAGAACCCATTTTGGCGGGCAAAGGACCGGCGCCGGTGTTGGCTAATGTGGAATCAAATGTTGCTTTTCAGCCTTTAGGACAAGTGAGTGATTGTTATATCGTTGCCCAGGGTGAAGACGGACTCTATATTATCGATCAGCATGCCGCCCATGAGCGAATTTTATATGACCGGTTGTGTGGAGCGGCAGGTCGAATTCCGGTACAGCAGTTATTGATGCCGGCGTACTTTGAGTTTGATGCTGTGGAAATGAGTCTCATTGAGGAAAATCATGCTGTATTTTACGATATGGGATTTACCTTGGAACAAGTCGGACCGAATAGCGTGCGCTTGGTTGAAACACCGGCGGATGTTCCGTCAGCCGAAGTAGAAGCTCTTCTCCGCCAGATAATGGAGATCATTCAAACTGCGCAGCAGCCATCGCCGGAGCAATTACGGCATGCCTGCTTGCAAATGACGGCCTGCAGGGCGGCGATAAAAGCAGGTGATCCTCTGAATATGCGGCAGATCCAAGCATTGTTAAGCGAACTGTGCAACACCGACTTTCCCTATACGTGCCCTCATGGTCGGCCTGCGATCATAAACATTAGTACAGCCGAATTAGCAAAAATGTTTAAACGTACCTGATTCTTAGCGGCAGTGGAAAGTTTGAAGGTGATAAAATGGATTTAGTGGTAACGACAGTCCGCGAGCACTATGCGGCAGAAATGGATACAGCCCGGCAGTTTGCGGCAGCACTTAATGTTCCGTTTGTGCAGCGGGAAAGCAGATCGGTGGGCAATATAAAGGCTGCGTATGGTGTCAATAATATTCTGGCTTTTTCCCGCAGAAAGGGGCCGGTTGTTTATACGGAAGGGGGAGAATTTTTTTTCCATCTGAGTATGGCCGAATTGCGTATAAAAAATATCATAAATGGAAAAGATGACCATATGGTAACAGCAATGGAGCTAAAGTCAGGGATGTCGGTGCTTGATTGTACCCTGGGGCTAGGTACCGACGCTATTGTTGCCAGTTTTATAGCCGGTACCGCCGGAAAGGTCATAGGATTGGAGCATTCACCGGTAGTCGCTTTGATTACCCGGTATGGTTTGCAAAATTTCAGTGGCGACAACAGTGAAATCAACCGTTCAATGCGTAATATACAGGTTTGCAATCTGGATTATCACCAGTATTTAACCCGATTGCCGGAGAAAAGTTTTGATATTGTATACTTTGATCCCATGTTTCGCCATCCCATCCAAAGCAGTTCCAATCTAAAACCGCTGCGTTACCTGGCAGATGCTCGCCCCTTGGATACTTTGGCACTGCAAAGGGCACGCCGCATCGCAAGAAACCGGGTGATTGTAAAGGAAACCTCCCATAGTCCCGAGTTTACCCGTCTGGGAATTACCACAGTTTTTGGCGGTAAATATAGCAGTATCCAATATGGAATGCTTGAGGCGGGAGGTTGATTTTATGGAACGCTTGATTGCCATTATCGGGCCAACGGCAGTGGGTAAAACTAAAATTAGTATTGATTTGGCCAAAATGTTGGGAACGGAGATCATTTCGGGAGATTCTATGCTGGTTTATCGTGGGATGAATATTGGAACCGCCAAGCCGACTTTGGCTGAGCGCGACGGAGTTATTCATCATTTGATTGATATACTTGAACCAAGTGAAGAGTTTACGGTGGTCGATTTTCAAGCAAGGGCAAGTCAATGTATAGCAGATATCAATAGGCGGGGCAAGCTTCCCATTTTAGCAGGGGGAACAGGACTATATGTCAAAGCCTTGCTGGAAGGATATTTGTTTCATCCTGCCCCCGGCGATGCAGAGTATCGGTTTCATTTAGAAAAGCTGGCCCAGGACCACGGCAACCAGTACTTGCATGACAGGCTCGCTAGGGTTGATCCGATTACTGCATCACGGCTGCACCCCAATGATCAGCGGCGCATTGTCCGGGCTTTGGAAGTAGTTCATCTGGGTGGTGACGCGTTTTCCTCCGGTACATTGTCGGAAAACAAATTGATTTATGATGCTGTTGTGATTGGGCTGACAATAGATCGGACTATATTATATCAGCGGATTAATCAACGAGTTGACCAAATGCTGGAACAAGGACTGGTTGCTGAAGTAAAAGCTTTATTAGAGCAGGGAATTTCAACCGGATATCAATCCATGCAAGGCATCGGCTATAAAGAAATCGCTGCTTATTTAAAGGGAGAGGCAGATTTATCCACTGCCAGCGAGAAAGTCAAACAAGCTACGAGGCATTTTGCGAAGCGTCAGCTGACTTGGTACCGTAAGATGCCGTATGTTGTCTGGTTTGATGTAAATGAGTTTACAAACTATGATAAAATGTTGGCAACTTTTTACAATTATATTGCAGGAAAGTTTGACAGCAGGTAGAATAGATTAAAAGATAAAGGTAAACACGAATACGGAGGGGTTTTAGGATGACAACTAAAGTGATTAATTTGCAGGATAGTTTTTTAAATCAAGTTCGCAAAGAAAATTTACCGGTTATTATTTATCTTGTGAATGGGTTTCAGTTGCGTGGGTCGGTGAGAGGTTTTGATAATTTCACGGTAATCATTGAAAATGACGGAAAGCAACAATTAGTTTACAAACATGCGATATCGACTATTACCCCCTTCCGTCCGCTGACAGCCAGCTATCATGAAAAAAAGGAAGAGAGCAAGGCTGAAATGCCCAGTAAATAAAATATCATTTACATACAAGAGAAGAGCGTGGTTTGAAAAGGTGAAAAAATCCTATTGCAATTAGGTTTTTTCACCTTTTTCATTATTTTGCGTATAATGGGTATCACAATAGCCTAAGTGAGGTGACCGGAATGGAATGTACCATACCGCAAGCTGTGTTCACGTCTCTTGAACGGGGAGAAATATCGGCTATTGAGGCTTTTCGAACACTAAGAAACATAGATGGATTGGGAATTTATGACGTGCGTTCTAAGCAAGAGAATCACCAGCAAATTGAAAAACTTTTACAGGAACTGGATCATTTAATTGGGCTCCCGGAAGTAAAAAAATTGGTGCGTGAAATTTATGCATTTATTCAAATTCAAAAACGCCGGGAGGCAGAAAATCTTACGACAGAGCCATTGGTACTGCATATGATCTTTAAAGGCAATCCGGGAACCGGGAAAACCACGGTAGCTCGGATACTGGGTAAGGTTTTTTGCGAAATGGGCGTTTTAATGCGGGGGCATCTGATTGAAGTTGAACGAGCCGATTTAGTGGGCGAATACATTGGGCATACAGCACAAAAAACCCGTGAACAATTAACGAAGGCCTACGGGGGGATTCTATTTATTGATGAAGCCTATTCTTTGGCGCGGGGCGGTGAAAAAGACTTTGGCAAAGAAGCCATTGATGTATTGGTGAAAACCATGGAGGATCACAAGGATGAACTGATTTTAATTCTGGCGGGATACCAAAGGGAAATGGAAAATTTTCTTTCGACCAATCCCGGCTTACGCTCACGATTCCCAATCCACATTGATTTTCCCGACTATAATCAGCATGAATTGTTGAAGATCGCTGAGCAAATGTGCGCTAAACGTCAGTATCGATTGACAGAAGAAGCGCAAAAGGCGTTAATGAATTTCTTGCGTTCGGTACAGTTGCGCGATATTGAAAATTTTGGTAATGCTCGCACGGTAAGAAATATTATTGAGAAGGCTATTCGACATCAGGCGGTACGGCTGATTACGAAAAGCAGTATTACGCGTCAAGAGTTAATGGTGATAGAGTCCAGCGATATTTTGGAGGTGTAAGCATGAAGGAGTTTGTCATTGTGGGCAGGCCAAACTCCGGCAAAACAATGTTTGCTCTTAATTTTTCAGGCTATATGGGCTGCAAAACCATTGATATTACGTTTCGTACCTATGATGGTTTAATTACCTGTCGCCGCTTTACGGTAGAAGAGGCTAAAAGAGAGCTCTGTGGCATGACGACGCATAAAACCCGTTCTTTGCAATCCATTGTTCTACATATTGCCTTAAGAAAAACAATGGTTAATTTCAAATTGACGGATACTTGCGGTCTGATCGAGAAAATTCATTCTGACGAAGCTATTCGCCGTGGAATGGCTCAAACCATTAGTTTGGTACGAAGCGCTGACTTTATTATCCATATTGTTGACTTTTCCGGCGGTGCAATTGATGAATTTAAAAATTCCAATAACATAGACGCAGAGATATTTGATTATGGTGTTGTACGTCATACATATGCATTAATTATCAATAAAATAGATTTGCCATCCGTAAAGGAACATATTGGGCGAATAACAGCTTTATTTCCTACTGCTCTCATTATTCCCGCGTCCGGAATGTACGGGTATGGATTTAAAGAGGTGAAAGCTTGTGTTTCCAGAAATATTTGAGTTTGTCAAGACGATGGCAGCAGTAATTTGCAGTGCAATAGCCATAAAACTCGCGGATGATTATTTGGATAAGGAGGCCGATCTTGCCGGCGCTCAACTCAACTGGTCGGTAAAATTAGGACAGGGTTGCATGGTGTATGCCATGTTTTTTATCATGATAGCGGCTGGGTTAAGCACAAGTTTGACGATTGCTTTGTTTTTTGGCAGCTATATTACCGGGATGTGCAAGGATCTAAATAAAAAATTTGCCACTCGTTTATCCGGCCGGGGAGAAAATTTAATAGTACTGGCTATTGGCAGTATGATTTTAGGCTGGCGAATGATGCTCTTTGGTTTGACATTTATGCTAGCGGTTCAGCTGGTTGACGATTGTATAGATATTTACGTTGATTCCTTGCTGGGGCAGCGCAATTTGGCATGCCGATTTGGCAAAATTGAATGCATTCTGTCAGCTGTATTATGCGGTTTAGTGTCTTGGTGGCTGCAGGAGCAGCTGTTTGCTGTGGTGCTGTTTGGCACCTGCCTATTTTACGCTGCATTGTTGTGGCACCAAAGGAGGCGTGATTATGCTTGAAACTAGCATAATCATAGTTGCAGCCTTATTGATGGGCTATATTTTAGGGAAGCATTATGGCTATCAGCAAGGGAATCGGGAAGGACAGGTCAGTATGGGTTTGCTTTTGCGCCAAAAGTCATTGGAACAGGGACAGTGTGCTTTGTGCCACCAGTTTTTTGAGGACAATAATGCCGGAATGAAACCCAATCCTCCTGTAGATAATAGTTTACAGGAGGGATCGTAGTGAATGTTTCCCGCAGAGAACGCAAGCGCGAGAAAATCATAACCCGGCGAAGTCAATTTTGGGCCAATAGCATTTGGATACTATTGGCAACCGCAGTAGGTTTATTATGGTGTAATCAATATATTTTTACCTTTGCGATGAGTATGACCGTCCTCCTGCTAGGTATTGTCGGTATAAATTACGCTAACATTCGCCTGTTTCTGCCAGGTCTTACTTCGCCTTTTCTGTTTATTCGCTGGAGTGCCGCACTGCTATATTTATTAGGCATTATTATTTTCATCAGCCAGGTGAGTATATACACATTACTATCCTGCCGTCCATAATCTAAAATATAAATTGTAAACGTAAATTTGAGGCTGAATAGCCTCTTTATTGTTGTAAAGAGTAAAGTATTATATAATAAAAAGATGTGTTGGTAGGAGTTGATGGATTTGACAAGTATTTCAGGTGATATTAACGGATTACGGAAAAGCATGATTGAGCGATTAGAACAATTATATGACTATACCATACCCTTTCAGCAGCCAATAGGCTTGGCAATGGCTGACCTGATGGCGCAAATTACCAGTCAAATTAACCGGGAAGTTGTTGTTTACGTGAATCGGCGGGGACAAGTAACTGCTGTTGCTGTCGGCGATGTACGAACTGTATCCCTTCCGGAACCAGAAGGACGGCGCTCACTGAATCGGTTAAGTGGTGTTCGCTGCATTCATACTCATCCTGATGGGCGCAGTAAGCTTAGTGAAATTGATATCGCTTCATTGAAAGAACTCCGTTTTGATGTTATGGCGGCGTTGGGAATAAGCGAAGGCCGGGTTTCCGAGGTCAGCTTTGGCTATATTGCGAATCAATCGGAAACCGGCTATTCTACAGACATGATTGGCCCGATGGATCTTAATGATTTTATAGAGATTGATTTACAATATTTGACACGCCAAATTGAACAGCAATTGGAACTTAACGCTCAAGGAAGCAATTTAATGAGTCAGATTGAGCGGGCGATATTAGTTGGAATTCAGCGTCCCGGCCAATGGGATGTAGTGGATTCTTTGGAGGAACTATCGCAGTTAGCCGATACGGCGGGTGCCCAAGTTTGTGGAACTGTGTGGCAAAAGCGGGAAAAACCGGATGCTGCATTCTTTATCGGTCGCGGCAAAGTTCAGGAAGTCAATTTTATACGGCAGGAGCAGGGGGCTGATATGGTAATTTTTGACGATGAATTATCGCCGGCACAACAACGCAATCTGCAGCAGGCGCTGGGAGTTAAGGTGATAGACCGTACAGCTTTAATTTTAGATATTTTTTCCCAGCGGGCCCGTTCTCATGAGGGAAAGCTGCAGGTTGAGCTGGCTCAACTCCGCTATTCTTTGCCGCGGCTCAGAGGACAAGGCTTAATTTTGTCCCGTCTTGGCGGCGGCATTGGTACCAGGGGCCCGGGTGAAACAAAACTGGAAGTGGATCGCCGACGTATATATTCGAGAATTAGCGAGCTTGAAAAAGAAATCGGAAACGTAAAAAAGCAACGAGAGATCCAGCGAATAAACCGGCAGGCAGCACGGATTCCGCTGGTCGCTATGATCGGTTATACCAATGCCGGCAAGTCAACTTTGCTTAATGCATTGACTGAAGCCGGGGTATTGGCGGAAAATAAATTGTTTGCGACACTGGATCCGACCATTAGGCGGATTACTTTGTCAGACGGTCGGGAAGTGCTTATTGCCGATACCGTCGGATTTATTCAGAAATTGCCCCATCCGTTAATTGCCGCCTTCCGGGCAACTTTGGAAGAAATTGTTCAGGCCGACCTGCTGTTACATGTAGTGGATGTTAGTCATAGCCTGCAGCAGCAGCAATGCGATGCTGTGCATCAGGTGCTGAAAGAACTGGATATTGCGGAAAAACCTACGATAATCGCACTCAATAAGACAGATAAAGTTGACAATCCTCATGTGTTGGCGAGAGCCCTTAGACAGGAAGGAAGTGTAGCGATTTCGGCGGCTTCCGGTCAGGGGATTCCAGCCTTGCTTGAAACAATTGCCAGTTATCTGCATGAGAGCTTGGTTGACATGCGATTGTGTATACCCTATAATGACAGCGGTTTAGTGTCGCGAATTTATAATGTGGCTACCGTTTATTCGACCGACTATCGTGAGGATGGTATTTACATAATTGCGTCAATACCACCTCAATTCAGTGAAAAGTTTCGTATTTATGAACAGGGAGACGACAAACAGTGAAAATATTCGATGACAATAAACTTAATTCTTTTCGTCGGCAAGCTTTAGAAGAAGCGCGTCCGCAGTTTGCTGTTGTTGATGAGATCGCGGCGAATAATACTGCCAGAGTACTTGATGCATTTCGCCGGCATCGCATATCTGATTATCATTTTCGTACGACCAGTGGTTATGCCTATAATGATGTTGGCAGGGAAAAGCTGGAAGAAGTGTGGGCGGATATCTGCGAAACGGAAGGAGCTCTAGTGCGTACCCAGTTTGTGTCGGGAACACATGCCCTTGCTTCCGTTTTATTTGGTATTTTACGACCGGGAGACGAACTGCTGGCGGTTACCGGAACACCTTATGATACCATGCAGAGTGTTATTGGCTATGCTGTTCCGGCCAGGGGATCATTGAAGGAATTTGGCATATCCTATGCGGAGGTCCCAATGGTTAGGGGAAAGGTAGATATGAGCAGCGTTACTGCTCAGCTGAAACCTAACACCAAAATGGTGCTGATTCAACGGTCACGGGGATATAGTTTGCGTTCGCCCTTGACAATTAAAGAAATTCAGGACATTATTTCTCTGGTAAAAAAACAAAAACCGGAGTGCGTTTGTTTTGTTGATAATTGCTATGGAGAGTTTGTTGATGTGCGCGAGCCGTCTGCGGTCGGCGCAGATATTATCGCCGGTTCACTGATCAAAAATCCCGGAGGGGGGATTGCTCCTACGGGCGGTTATGTTGCCGGTAAAGCGGATTTAGTGGATTTAGTGTCCTACCGGCTGACTGCACCGGGAATTGGCAGTGAGCTTGGCGCATCGCTGGTTGAGAATCGCTTGCTATTCCAAGGTCTATTTATGGCTCCTCATACAACGGCACAGGCTGTTAAGGGCGCAATTTTTGCAGCAAGCTTTTTTTCACAGATGGGGTTCAATACAATTCCCCATGTTCAGGAGCGACGCAGCGATATTATTCAAGCCATTGAGCTTGGATCTCCGGAAAAAATGATTGCATTTTGCCGGGGATTGCAAAAATATTCGCCGGTTGACTCTCATGTTCTGCCGGAACCAAGTGCGATGCCGGGCTATTCGGACGAAGTGATTATGGCTGGCGGCACATTCGTCCAGGGCTCATCAATTGAGTTAAGTGCTGACGGTCCCATTCGGCCGCCTTACACAGTTTATTTACAGGGAGGCCTTACTTTTGAACACGCGGTTATCGGCATTATGGGGGCGGCAGCAGAAGTTTTAGCGATATAAATTTACATATTTATATATATTTTGGATTATAACGTATCAAACGACAGGAAAATAGCGAAGCATGTAGAATTGTCTTATAGATAAAAATGATATAAAAATAAATACTTTTTGGTGGGAGTTCTGTGAAATATATAGTTATCATTTTGCTAGCTGTTTCTGTTACTCTGTTTATTGTACATTTATTGGCAAACAAGGTGTTCGGATTTCGCTTGCGAATGAAGCCATTGCTGTGGTGTGCCGGCTGTGCGATTTTCTTAAGCGCTGTTTTGCCTAAGTTGATTATAAATTTTGTAGGCTTTCAAGGTGCGATGGCTTTATTAGCGGTGGCTGCCGTGGCTTTTGCCTACATAGTGGCTTACTTTGACGGTTCGACAGGTGATGGACAGTCGACAGATAATAATTTGCAGTCGGAATGTTGTGTAGTAGCCGATACTGCATCTCATTTTCAGGTTATGTCTCAGCCGACTTTGTCTCCGGCTAGTTTTAAAGAATTGATAGACGAAAGTAGTACCTGTGACGCTCCAACTGCAGCTGCCATTGATTCTGTTTCGAATGAAGTAACAAATGAGCTGCTTGATCCGGAGCAGAAAAACCCATTACCAGAATATGAAGTAGAAGATTTGGGTGGTGATGAGCCGATAGTACCGTTAGCCGCTGAGAATGGAGAGCTAATAGATGAAAGTGATACAATGTCAATAATGGATGATATACAATGTCAGTCTGATTCTCTGGATGATTTGATGGATTTTGCTTTTGAGCAGAAGGAGCAGCATAATTTGCGACAGGCTTTGAAAGCATTTCAAAAAGCCTTAAAATTATACCATGAAAGTGAAACGGCTCCTTTTTTAATTGCTGAAATTGGCGGTATTTTAAAAGAGCAGGGATTATATGAGGACGCGATTCAAGTTCTTTCTGAAGGGCGGGATATTGCCAAGCTTCGTTTTGACACAGCTTTAGAAGAGGAGTTTGTTGATGTGGTCGCATATTTACGTATTGTAAAAAATGTTCTGCTGGAGCAGCGGTTAGGATTTATTCCGTTTAGCAATATTCCGGTAAATGTTGCCGCACAAATTGATTCTGAGTTTAGTGAATGGCGAAAATTGAAATGATTTATTATAAAAAATATTTAGGGGGACATAGAATGAAAAAAAGTGTAGATATCATTGGACTGCCTGTTATTAGTATTACCGAAGGCAAGGAATTGGGAACAATTACAAGATTTGTTATTAATCCCGGTGAAGGTTCTGTAGAGGCTTTTGTAGTTGACGATGGAAAGTGGTATATGGGAGCCAAATTATTATTGACTTCATCCGTGACGGGTATTGGTGAAAGTGCTGTGACTGTCGATAACAGTAATAGCATTTTTGAAGTAAAAGAAGCTCCGGATTTGGAACGGCTTTTAATTGCAGACATAAATGTAATTGGTACAAAAGTGTTGACCAAAGCTGGCGAGCTCCGTGGCAAAGTGACTGAAATTGTCTTTGATGAAACTGGGAAATTTATTTTCTGTGAAGCAGAGGAAAATGGCGAAACTGCTCAAATACCGGCAGAACGTGTTGTTACATTTGGTAAGGATGTTTTAATAGTAACTGGCGAGGACGAGGTACAGAATACTCCTGTTACGAAATCAAAGCCGCTTGAGTCTGCATCTGCCGTTATTGCAGCAGCACCCGCATTTACTGAAAAACCGGCTGTACCTGAGCCTGCTGTTGCTGTGCAGGAAACAGCCAGCGAAGATACGGGGAAAAAATTTGATGATAAGCATCGTAAATATTTACTTGGCAAGAAAGCCAGCCGACGCATTGAAACCGACAATGGGATGTTGATTGTTGAGCAAGGTGGCGAAATCACCGAAGAAGTATTGCAAAAGGCAAAGCTGGCGGGAAAATTTGTCGAGCTTTCTATGAACATTCAATGATAGTATTGTAAGGTTTTTAAAATAATAAGTCCCCGCGAGAGCGGGGACTTATTATTAAATGAAATCAATTGGCAGGTGCTCTGGCGTGAAGATTGCAACAGTGAAAAGTCCTAATCATCTAATTATGTTTTTAGGTATTATTATTTTGTTTAGCTCCGTAAGTGTACTTGCGGTTAATTCAGCTTTTTTGTTTACAGATGAGATATACCGTGGAGTTAGTATTGGCGATGTTTCCGTAGGCGGACTATCTGTGGAACAAGCGGAGCAAAAGATAGCAGCAGCTTTTACGGAGCGAACCAAGGCGCCGCCTATTGTGCTGGAATGTCAGGATCAAACTTGGACGGTTACCGCGCAGAATATTGAGCTTACGCTTGATGCTGCCGATTTAGCACAGCAGGCGTACCAGGTGGGGCGTAAAGGGAGCTTTTTTAACCAGATGCAAGAGCGATATATTGCTATTAATCATGGTATAACTATTCCGCTCATGATTCACTATAATCAGGAAAGTTTATTGACGATAATTAAGGATATAGCACAGTCTATTAATCGGGAACCTCACAATGCCGTATTGGTTCAGCGGGGTACAACAATTCATGTGATTCCGGAAGTGATTGGCCTTAAAATTGATGTTGACACTGCTGCAGCGGAGATCGCTGAGAATTTAAATCATCATTTTCCTTTTAAGCTGGCCTTAGTTGTTCAAGAGGATCAACCCCCGGTAGTAGCCTCTGATTTTGCCGATATTGATGGCCTTATTGCTTTATATACCACACAATTTAATTCTTCAAATGAAAATCGGACTCAAAACATTCGACTTGCGGCAAAAAGCATTAATAATATATTAGTACATCCCGGTGAGGTAGTATCATTTAATAATTTGGTAGGGCTTCGCTTGGAGAAATTTGGCTATCAGGAGGCACCGGTTTTTATTGACGGAAAACTAGTTCCGGATTGGGGGGGAGGAGTGTGTCAGGTAAGCAGTACCTTATATAATGCTGTATTGCTGGCTGATTTGGGGATCGTGGAGCGAACTTCTCATTATAGTCCACCCGGTTATGTTCCTTTGGGACAAGATGCCACAGTAGCCGACAATCTATTGGATTTTAAATTCAAGAATACTACTTCTCATAATATTTACATTAGCAGCGAGGTTTCAGGAAATCAGTTAATAGTATACATTTTTGGCAAAGAAAGATCAAATTCACCGGATATTCGGATTGAAGCCACAGATAAGAAGATCCTGGAACCAAATACAATAATTAAGCAAGATCCTAATTTGGAATTAGGCAAAGAAGTTGTTGAAGTGGAAGGACAAAAAGGATTTCAAATTACTACTTATCGGGTAAAATACGTAAATGGAGCGGAAATTAGCCGGGATTATCTGGCTTCTGATGAATTCAAGCCGGAAGACAGAGTGGTTCGTGTTGGCACAAAAAATGATTCCAATCAATTGACTAAATAAACTAAACCAAACCACCCATATCGGGTGGTTTGGTTTAGTTTTTGTTATAAACGTCTGAATATACCAGTGACGCGTCCGAGAATTGATACGTTTTTCGAGTAAATTGGATCCATGAAATCATTCTCGGGCTGCAGGCGTATACAATCTTTCTCCCGGAAAAACCGTTTCACAGTGGCTTCTTCACCATCTAACAGTGCGACAACGATGTCGCCATTATCAGCACTTTGTGTTTCTCGTACTAATATGTAATCACCATCCAGTATACCGGCATTAATCATGCTGCTGCCGTGAACAGTGAGCATGAATACATCATCTTTACTGCCAACAAGATCGGCAGGCAGGGGATAGGTTTCTTCAATATTTTCAGTTGCCAGTATGGGTTGACCCGCTGTTACATGACCAACTAATGGTACAGCTATTAGTGTTTTTTGACGCCAAAGAACATCATCCAATACATCAATTGCCCGGGGTTTTGTGGGATCGCGCCTTATAAATCCGAGCTTTTCCAGCTTTGATAGATGACTGTGTACAGTAGAACTGGAACTGAGGCCGACTGCTTCACCAATTTCACGCACGGAGGGTGGATAACCTTTTTTTCGTAAAGTGTCTTTAATATAGTTCATTATCTGCTTTTGCCGGGTGTTTAAAGATTCATATTTAGTCATAACATCACTCCGTAATAGTAGCTCAGACTTTTCTTATTGGTTATTATAACAAGAAATGCCCGATATTGCAAACGTTAGTTCGCTTAATAGTATGCAGTCAGAATAAAAAGTTATTGCGTAAGTTTTTAACAAAAAAATATTTTAATACATAAAAAAGGGTAGATTCGGCTAGTTTAAATGTGTTATTATAGTTGAAATACATGATGAATTTTGCCGAAGGGAGTAATTGCATGTTTGAAAACAAATTTGGATCAGAAGGGCTGACTTTTGATGACGTATTACTAGTTCCAGCGAAATCTGAAGTTTTGCCACGTGAAGTTGAAGTTTCTACCCATTTAACCCGCAATATTAAACTAAACATTCCTATTATCAGTTCGGGTATGGATACAGTTACTGAGGCACGAATGGCGATTGCCGTAGCCAGAGAAGGTGGCTTGGGCGTAATTCATAAGAACATGCCTATCGAGTGTCAGGCAAATGAGATTGATAAAGTAATACGGTCAGAGCACGGGATTATAGTTGATCCGATTTTTTTATCTCCGGATAATACGTTGCAAGATGCTCATAATTTAATGGAAAAATATCATATATCGGGTGTACCGGTAACTGATAAAAATAAATTAGTCGGTATTCTTACGAATAGGGATTTGCGGTTTGAAACGGATTTGAAAAGAAAAATTGGCGAGTGTATGACCAGAGAACACTTGATTACCGCTCCGGTAGGCACTTCAGTGGAAGCTGCCAAAGAATTATTGCGGAAACACCGGATTGAAAAATTGCCGTTAGTTGATAGGGAAGGGAACCTAAAAGGGTTAATCACGATTAAGGATATAGAGAAAGCCCAGAAATATCCTAATTCCGCCAAGGATAATAAAGGACGATTGTTAGTAGCCGCCGCGATTGGGGTTGGCTCTGATATGATGGATCGTGTGGATGCAGTTGTTGGGGCCAGAGTAGATGTTCTTGTTGTGGATACTGCTCATGGACACTCAAAAGGTGTGCTGGAGGCTGTTAAAATTATTAAGGCGGCACATCCGCATGTTGACCTCGTCGCAGGCAATGTAGCTACAGCAGACGCAACCCGGGCTTTGATTGAAGCAGGAGCCGATTGTGTGAAAGTGGGAATCGGTCCGGGGTCAATCTGTACGACCAGAGTTATTGCCGGAATTGGCGTTCCGCAGATAACGGCCGTATATGATTGTTCCAATGCAGCCAGGGAATATAATATTCCGATTATTGCCGACGGTGGAATCAAGTATTCCGGCGATATTGTTAAAGCGATCGCTGCCGGCGCAAATGTTGTGATGATCGGGAACTTATTTGCCGGTACGGAAGAGAGCCCTGGGGAGACAGTTATTTATCAGGGACGCAGTTATAAAGTTTATCGGGGTATGGGTTCATTGGGAGCTATGGCTCAAGGCAGTAAAGATCGTTATTTTCAAGAAAACATGGACAAGCTTGTTCCAGAGGGAATAGAGGGAAGGGTACCTTATAAAGGATCTTTAGCAGATACTGCCTTCCAATTGATTGGTGGCTTGCGAGCCGGAATGGGATATTGCGGTGTGCGTAATATCGAAGAACTGATAACTAAGACCAAGTTTATTCGTATTACTGGGGCAGGGTTAAAAGAAAGCCACCCCCATGATATTAGTATTACAAAGGAATCGCCTAATTATAGTTTATAAAATGAACGAAATTTCTTTCGTAAAAGAGCCGTTCTGTTATGTAGGACGGTTTTTTGTTTTTTAATTTGTTAAGTTTTATATTAGTACTTGTATTTTATAAGCATATAATGTTATAATGTCTACCGTACATAGATAATTATCCATTTACACAACACGGAGAGGGCGATATGGTGACAGAGCAGAAATCTGTATTTTTTTTAGTACGGGAAGAGATTTTGCCGGAAGCAATCAAAAAAACAATTAAAGTAAAAGACATGCTTAAACGTGGCGAAGCAAGTACCATTAATGAGGCTGTAGAGAAAATGGAACTTAGTCGCAGTGCCTACTATAAGTATAAGGATTATGTGTTTCCATTTTATGAAGCCAGCAGAGAAAAAATTGTAACACTGGCATTATTATTAGAGCATAAACCGGGTGTTTTATCCCGGGTATTAAACACTATTGCCAGTGAACACGGCAGTATTATGACTATTAATCAAGGAATACCGCTGCAGGGAGTGGCCAATGCCACTGTTTCCATTGAAACAGCAGAATTAGTGATTGATCTGGAAGCTCTGTTAGACAAATTAAGAATGGTAGAAGGAGTCAAACGACTTGAAGTATTGGGTCAGGAATAGGGAGGGGCAGAATAGATGGCAAAAACAATCAATGTTGGCTTACTTGGTATGGGAACAGTGGGAACTGGCGTGGCAAAAATTTTGACTAACAATGGCAGCAATATTGCTGCTAAAGTGGGACTGCCGGTAGCAATTAAAAAAGTATTAGTCAGAAATCCTCATAAACTCCGGAATTTCAAGGTGGACGCACAATTTGTCACCGATATCGAGGAAATCATAAATGACGATGAAATTGATATTATAATTGAAGTTATGGGGGGGGAACAACCGGCAAAAGACTACATGATTCAAGCTCTAACAGCCGGTAAACATGTGGTTACAGCGAATAAAGACGTAATAGCCCAATATGGACATGAATTATTTGATGCTGCTGCGAGTAGTAAAGTCGATTTTATGTTTGAAGCAAGTGTCGGCGGTGGAATTCCTATTATCAGACCATTGAAGCAATGTTTGGCTGCCAACCGCATCACCGAAGTCATGGGAATCGTTAATGGAACGACAAACTATATGTTGACCAAGATGACTAATGAGGGCCTGGATTTCGCTGAAGTACTGTCTGAGGCCCAGGCCCAGGGATATGCTGAAGCTGATCCTACCGCAGATGTAGGTGGTTTAGATGCAGCTCGTAAAATTGCAATTTTAGCATCCATTGCATTTGGTACCCGAATTTCCCTGGATGATGTTTATACCGAGGGAATTACTAATATTTCTGCTGAAGATATTGACTATGGTAAGGAATTGGGCTACGTTATTAAATTATTAGCGATTGCCAGAGAAGATGAACAAGGAATTAATGTACGGGTTCATCCTGCGTTCATCCCTTGTGATCATCCCTTAGCGTCGGTTCATGATGTGTTTAATGCTATTTATATAAAAGGGGATGCTGTCGGAGAGACAATGTTTTATGGCCGTGGTGCCGGTGAGATGCCGACAGCCAGTGCGGTCGTGGCCGATGTAATTGACGTGGCCCGGGATATACAGCATGGTGCCTGTGGTAGAATTTTGTGTACTTGTTTTGAAGAGAAAAGATTATGCCCGGTACAAAAAACTGAATCACCTTATTATATTAGATTACTGGTGGATGATAAGCCAGGCGTTTTAGCTGCTATAGCCGGTGCTTTTGGGGCACAAAATGTAAGCTTAAATTCGGTTATCCAAAAACGCAAGGTAAATAATTGTGCGGAAATCGTACTGATTACTTATAAAGTAACGGATGAAAATATTCGCATGTCGATTAATACAATTAATGGTATGTCGGCGGTAAATGAAGTACGCAGTATAATCCGGGTGGAAGCCTGATTGCCGGAAGTAGGGGAGAAAACGATATGCCGATAACAACGAAAGTAAGAATTCCCGGTACTACGGCCAACTGTGGTGCTGGTTTTGATGCTGTTGGGATGGCTTGTACTATATATAATGATTTAGAATTAACTTTAACGGAAAACGGTAAGCTGTCTATTGAAATATTTGGTGAAGGGAAAGACGCAATTCCAGCCGATGAACGCAATATTGTCTGGAAAGCTATACAGACAGTACTGAAAAAGGTAGGCATGTCTTATTCTGGGATTCATATCAAGATGAACAATCACATTCCCCTGGCCAGGGGTTTGGGCAGTAGCGCAGCCGCTATTGTAGCAGGATTAGTTGCTGCCAATACAGCCACAGGCACTCGACTGAATAAGCATGAACTTTTAACCATGGCTACTGCTTTAGAGGGGCATCCTGACAATGTAGCCCCTGCTATTTTTGGCGGGATCGTAGTAAGTATTATGCGGGGCAAAGACGTACAAAGCTTACGGTTTATGCCGCCTGAACCACTTACTATGGTGGTTGCTGTGCCGGATTTTACTCTGTCAACTAAAACATCCCGGGAAGTTTTGCCGCTGAAAGTGCCTATGAAAGATGCTGTTTTTAATGTAAGTCGGACAGCATTATTAGTAAGCGCTTTGTGCCAGGGTGAATTCGGTTTTCTTAAATATGCACTGGATGATAAACTACATCAACCCTATCGACAAAAACTTATTCCCGGTATGCAGGATGTTTTTCAAGCAGCCCAGCTGCAGGGAGCGTTCGGTTCTGTCATTAGCGGGGCCGGTCCATCAATTATTGCTTTTACCCAGCAGAATGCCGAAGCAATTGGTAACGCGATGGTAAATGCGTTTAAAGCTTATAAGATTTCTTCGCATTATCTGATTTTAGATATTGACGCTGATGGCGCGAAAAACATTACATAATGCTTGACAGTGGTCTAGAAAAACGGTAAAATATATTTTGTTAGTCGGGGCGTAGCTCAGTTTGGCTAGAGCGCTACCTTGGGGTGGTAGAGGCCGCACGTTCAAGTCGTGTCGCTCCGACCAGTTAAATACAGTAAAATCAAGGGTCCGCAGAGATGCGGGCTCTTTTCATTTCATTAAATTATGTTAAGTTATCCCTTAGCTTGTCCCCTACGAAAGCAAACAAGAGATTGAAATAGATTATTTGGCTTGTCCTTTTGAATCGGATGGTTTGAGCCGATCCAGAATTCCCTGCATAACTTCTGCCGAATGCTCTTCTGCTGATTGGAGTTCGTGGATATAGGTTTTCAAGGTAAAAGATTTATCGCTGTGACCTAATTTTGCACTGATAGTGGCAATATCCAGCCCTGACTTTAAAAGATAGCTGCCGCTTAAGTGCCGGAACGTGTGAGGACTTATAAGGGGAAGATTATGTTCTTCACAAAATGAACTTAGAAAACTGTTAAAACTATGCGGATGAGCAACAGATCCATCCCATTTTGTAAATAGCCATTTATCGGGGCCGACCGGATCATCAAGTACAACGACTTTATTTCTTTTCGCTCTACGTTTGGCTGCAGCTTTAACTTCTTCTTTCCAATCAGCAAGCATTGCCACGATATCCGGCGGAAGTGAGATAGTACGGTACGAATTGTCGGTCTTAGTATCTTTAATTACAACTCCGTGTTTGGGCACGTATACGGCAGCCAGAGCGATTGTCAGGGTATGTTTATCAAAGTTGACTTCTTTCCATTTCAAACCGAAAATTTCTTCGCGGCGCATGCCCAGGGAAAAGCTTAGCATAACCCATAGCCGGTGCTTTAAAATCTTATGTGTCGACAATGCCGCAAAAAATTGTTTTAGCTCTTCCTCTGAGGGGATTCGCTTGCTGCTTCGTCCGGCTTTAGGCAGCTTAACCTTATCGCAGGGATTCTTAGTGATAAAATCCCATTGGTAAGCTGTATTCAGCAAAGTCTTCAACAGGGATGCGTGCTTCCGGATATAGGCTTGGGATAGGGGAGTATCGTCCACAGAGGCGTCGGGCGCTCTTAGCTGCTCATAAAAATTTAGTATTTGCTTAGGGGTGATTTTATCAATTCTGATATGCCCCAGGGCGGCGCCGATGCGGTCATAGACTCCTTCAAGTAGTGTTCTGGTTGTAATCTCTAGGTGATCTTCAGCGTAATGCTTCTTCCAGTATTCATAGAACTGGGCTAATGTCATTTTATCCGAATCACCGGAAAGTACTTTTCCTTTCAAAACCTCCGCAGCAAATAGTGTCCACTGTTGTTCGGCTTCCGGCTTTGATTCGGCTTGAATGGTTTTAGTGTATTCTTTTTGCTCATGAACAACAGTGAGGAGATAGGAATCTTTGCCGCGTTTTTTAATTTTTGAAGGCATGTTCACCTCATAAGATATTTTTTTGCCAGCATTCCCGGGAACGGAGATGCTGGCTTTTTTGGGTTAGGCGATAGAAGTATGTTATGCAACTTTATCTGAAAATTTTATAACTGCAATTTCTGTAATTGAGGTACGCATAGCGTTTACTATTTTTTCAAGTTGTTTTGCCGTTTCATTGCTATAGGACACCTCACCGCATTGGCTGCATACCTGTGAGGGTACGTTTTTTACAATCACAATGCAATTCCCCAAATCGACCATAAATGTAGATTCTTTATTTTCTAGGTGGCCTTTACACATAAAGCAGATCATAAATTTTTCCTCCTTGTTTTATAGTCGGCTTCCCATTCGTTTGGGTTAGGATAATATGCGGTTATGATCCATAATTCAATATCAGAGAGCCCACACACGACGTGTAATTGAGTTTTGGCAATTGATACGCCCAAAACTAAATAACTGGGATAAGGATGGGCTTCGGGATAGCTTTCAATGATTTCTCCACTCGATAAAGCGTGTGCAACGTCGTCTGTACTTATGCTACGCTGGAACAGGCGAAGTAATGCATGTTGCGTCCAGCGTAAAGTATTTTCCTGACAGAGCTGCCGAATACGGGCTATAGAGCGGTTCTCATGTCTTTCTAAAAGATTCATGCGCACAACTCCTTGCAAGTTTTTTCATCTAGTCTATTCCTTTTGCTTTAAATTAATTAATTCTTTTGGAATACCGCGCTTGCTTGCTATTGAAAAGAGAGAACAAGTTTCAAATTCTCTTAGTAAGTCATCTGGCAATAGTAATTCAACGGCAAATGTATTTGCTTCAGTTTCTATTTTATTAGCGGAATAAAAGGTATGGCGTTTTAAAAATGGGGTGTTTACGTTGGGGTGGAAGATAGCGTGTCCAAGTTCATGGGCGCAGACAAAGTTCTTTAAATCCTCAGGAATGTAGTTATTAAGATGAATCATTTTGATTCGTTTATATTTATTAAAAAAGCCAAGAGTGTTTTTCATATCTGAATAGATGATGATAACGTCCAAAATGGTGGCTAGGGCAAAAGGATCACTAGTGTGGTGCTTTTGGATTAGTTTCTCAACAGCTTTTTTGATATCCACGACAAAATCACTCCTTACAATATTTTTTAGGAGTGAATTTTTTCTTTGCGATCTGCTTTGCGAGACGCATAGAGGTGAGGAGGCTGGCTTTGAGTAGTTCGCGGTCTTCTTCATCTTCGGGATAGTTGTATGCTGCTATGACGTTTTTATTATCAAGATTATTTATCATAGCTTCAAGATCACGGGCAATTTCACGTTCGTCTCTGGGGGTGAGGAGTGGAAGGGAAGGCCTAATATCCCCTTTTAAGGCATCTTCTGCAACTGCTTTTTGAAACGCCAATGCTTTTTTCACATCACCATCAAAATGATCTAATACAGGCCCTTGTAATTCGGCAATTAGGTCATCGTCGTCATAATTTGTCGGATCATCAATCCAGCCCATAAGATAGGCAGGGGTAGTCTGCAGTGCCTCTGCAAAAGCCTCAATTTTAGATTGCGGGATATCATTATCGCCGCTTTCGATTTTTGCAATAGTAGATGGCGATCTATATCCCAGCATCTGGGCAAGTTCGTTTTGTGATAAATTCAATTCTTTCCTCCTAGATTTAATCCTTTTATACAACTCCACGTCGATTAATCCCCTTTTAACTATAAACTTTTGTTTATAGTTAATGTATCATAAGGTGGATTTAAAATCAATAATAATTTAAAATTATAAACAAAATTATTGACTAATAATCATATCAATGGTATATTGTGATTGTGATTTAAAATCAAATACAAATAAGACCTGCTAGTAAAAGTCAAGGACTGATTGAAGAAAATCGATAAATTCGCTTCATCTAAAAATGGGTAACCTTAATAAACCTCAAAAACAGTAAATTTTGAAAGCGAGTGTTCCTTATGGATACTT
>JBDKTO010000002.1 GCA_039680175.1 Veillonellales bacterium
TTTATCTTGTGGGCAGAGAAACAGATTTTCAGGAACTTTTATTTTGCGTTCACACCTATTTTGCCCTTTTGATGAAGCTCATTGCAGCGGAGCTTATTAGCCTGAGGGAGACTTCATTTACTTCTTCACTTACTTCAGATTTAGTGCATGCCTCTGATGACGAACTGAAAAGGCAGATCGAAGATATCGAAAACGGCGGCATCTATGCGCGCAAAGGGATCACGAACTTTTTAGAGGGCGATTTTTTCCGTTGGTATTTGGATGCTTTCGATTCACCGGAGCTAAGAGATGCAATTAGGGAAGTTGCCAGGGGTCTTTCGGAATTTGAACCAGCAACGAGCACTTTGGACCCTGTTTCAACTCGCGATCTTCTCAAAAAACTTTATCAATACTTAGTCCCGCAAGAAGTGCGGCATAGTCTTGGCGAGTATTACACGCCGGACTGGTTAGCGGAATTATTACTCAATGAAGTTGGCTATAACGGCAACACACGCAAGCGCTTTTTGGACCCGGCTTGCGGCTCTGGTACCTTCCTTGTCCTGGCCATTCAGCGGGCCAGGGAACATGGTAAGGAAGAAAATTTACCCCCCGTTGAAATTGCTAAGAGAATCGTCAATAACATTTGGGGTTTCGATTTGAACCCCATGGCAGTCATTGCTGCTCGCACTAATTATTTGTTTGCTATGGGAGATTTGGTAAATGAGCTGCCTCAGCTGGAGATTCCGATTTATTTAACAGATTCTGTTTTGACACCTACCAGTACAACAGCTGACCTCTTTGGTGAAGTTTTAGAAGTTTCAACCTCTGTCGGTAAATTTAGAATCCCTGCAGAATGGATAAGAAATGGCGGGACCTTACTCACTATTGCTGCGCCGCTTGTGGAAGAAATGGTAAAGAATCACTATTCTACGGAAGAAGCGCTGGAACGGTTTAAAAATGAAGGCTTGGTTTTTTCAACCAATGAAGACATCGTAAGAGATTTTTATGATCAACTCTTAAAATTGGAAAACGAAAATAAAAATGGCATTTGGGCAAGGTTTTTGAAGAACAGCTTTGCCCCGATGATTGCCGGCAGATTTGATTTTGTGGTTGGCAATCCGCCGTGGATTAGATGGGATTACCTTTCTCAATCATACCGTACTGCAACTCTTAAATTATGGAAAGATTATGGATTATTTTCCCTCAAAGGATACGCCCAAATGCTAGGTGGAGCGAAGCCAGATTTTTCAATGCTATTTGTTTATTCGTCTGCAGATTATTACCTCAAAGAAGGTGCAAAATTAGGTTTTCTCATCACTCAAGAAGTTTTTAAATCAAAAGGAGCTGGGGAAGGTTTTAGAAGGTTCAGGTTAGGGGAAGGTAAATATCTAAAAGTAATAAAAGCTCATGATTTTGTTTCTGTTCAACCCTTCGAAGGAGCAGCCAATAAAACAGCAGCAATTTTTCTTATAAAAGGAGAAAAAACTGAATATCCAGTACCATATTTTATTTGGACCAAGAAAAAAGGAATCGGGAAAATAAAAACGGATAGGGTACTTAATGAGGTTTTACCACTCTTAACTAATAGGAAATATAGTGCACGACCCGTTGCTTCAGATAATAGCGCTTGGCAGACTTACTTAATGGACAGTAAAAAGTTGTTAAAAATAAAAGGAAACAATTTTTATGTTGCTAGATCCGGAGCATATACATCACCTTATGGTGTTTTTTGGATAAATATTCAGCAAAAACTTTTGAATGGCAATTTAAAGGTTACTAATAATACTAGTCAAGGAAAACGAATAATTCCTAACATTGAAGAAGTAATAGAATCAGATTTAGTTTTCCCTGTTGTAAGAGGTTCTGATATCAATAAATGGGGTGTTGATATAAGTATTTTTGCATTAATAGTTCAAGACCCACATAAGCACAACAAAGGCTATGATGAAAATATAATGAAACAAAAGTGGCCTAGGACTTATAGCTACCTAACGAGATTTAAGGAATTTTTAATAACGCAGGCAGCCTACAACAAATTCCATAAAGACCAAAATAATCCTTTTTATAGTCAGTACAATATTGGCGACTATACATTTGCAAATTATAAAGTAATTTGGAATCAGATGGGCAATGAACTCAGTGCTTCTGTAATATCTCAGAAAAAGACGCTATTTGGATACAAACCAGTAATTCCATTGCATACAACAGCATTAATCGCTACTAACAACGAGCCAGAAGCTCATTACCTTTGCGCTATCATTAATTCAACCCCGGTTCGCGATTTTATCAAATCATTTTCTTCTGCGGGGCGCGGATTTGGCACACCTTCGGTAATGGAGCATGTCGGGATTCCCAAATTTGATCCCCAAAATGCGCTCCATCTGCAATTAGCTGAAATATCCAAGCAATGCCATCAATTAAAACCTGAAGGCAAAGTAGAGGAAATCAAGAAGTTAGAAAAGGACAATGACACCTTGGTTGGGGAGTTGTTTGGAATCAGCCACGACTGAATCCCATTATCACGCAACCCCACAAACTTCTCTGGCCGTTCTGAAATCATAAGTTATAATGAGGCTGCTCCTCAAAAAGGGCAGCCAAATTGAATAAAAAATATACCATTTTGCCCTTGCATTCTTCAGGGTAGGTGTGGTATATTTTCTAGGTTGCCCTTATGGCGACCTTAATAGGCAATTTAAGAATGCGCACCCGCGTGGGCAGAACAGCTACACAGGGTCCATTGACTGAATTGCGCGGAGATGATGCAGCTAGCCCATGCTGACAGTCTCGCAAAGAA
>JBDKTO010000003.1 GCA_039680175.1 Veillonellales bacterium
AGAAACGGAAAGAAAGCCATCATACTTTCTAAGCACTCTTGGTAATCTACACACATTAAGATAAATAAACTACCGCGGCGATTTATATCCATGCGGATATCACCATTTAAACAGGGAAGGTATGAAATGGGTAAAGTACTTGAACACAAGCATCTTATCGTCAGAGCAGAGTTAAACAATCCACCAAAATGTGCCGAAGCGATCCAAGACTGGATGAAAAGTCTAGTGGATCAAATCGGTATGAAAATTCTAATGGGCCCTTACGCTGTATATTCTGACATGGTCGGTAATCGCGGGCTGACCGCCGTGACTATTATTGAAACTTCTCACATAGCAATGCATGTGTGGGATGAATGCGAACCTGCGATGATGCAGCTAGATGTTTATACGTGTAGTACGTTAAACATACAAGATGTGTTTAAGGCAATCGAACCATTCGAACCAGTGAAGACTGAATACAAATACATTGATCGAGAAAACGAGCTAGTTCTACTTGATAAAGGGTTATTTGCTAGCGTTGCTTAATAAGTAAGTGTAAGGGACAATTACTATGTGGATTATACATCTTTTACCAATGAGCATAATGGCTTTAGTAGTACACGGTGTACTTTTACTAGGTATTGTTGCCCTTGCACTTACATATATTAGTAAACTTTTTCCATTACCAGCTGCTTACAATGGTCCAGCAAGGATTGCCGCAGTAGCTATAATTTGTGCGGGACTATACCTTGAAGGGGCATACGGAACGCATCAGTGGTACCAGAACGAAGTTAAAGAACTGCAAGAAAAAATTGCAGAGGCTGAAGCAAAAAGCGAAGAACTAAACACGCAGCTTACCACAGAAATTCAAAAGAACAGTGAAATTATCACCAATCACACCGAAAGCGTTCAGACAATAATCCGTGAAAATACTGTGACTATTGACAAGGAATGCAAAGTTGATCCATTGGTCATTGATATTCTAAATAACAGTGCTAAAAATCCATTAGCTGGAGAAAACAAATGAACAAGCTTTTCGCATTATCTTCATTGATTCTATTAGCTGGTTGTACCACAGTTCCTTTAGATAGAAATTTCCCGGATGTACCCGAGGAACTCCTTAAGCCCTGTCCGGACCTGGAACAGACACCGGAAACTGATAAATTGAGCGAAGTAATTGGTGTCGTTAACAGTAATTACGGACGATACCACATGTGTCAGGATCGAAATGGCAAATGGATTGAATGGTACCAGAAACAGCGTGAAATTTTTAACAGTGTTGATTAAACGTCCACGTATTGACTTTCAGGTTAATCTTATGTATAATTAAACATTATTATCCTGGATATCATTAATGACAGATTATTACCAAGTTTTAGGCATAGATAGATCAGCAACTGAACAAGAAATTAAATCAGCGTATCGCAAGCTAGCGATGCAGCATCACCCAGATCGCGGTGGCGATGCTGGAGAGTTCCAAAAAGTCAGTGAAGCATATGCAACGTTAAGCGATGCTCAACGGCGAGCGGAATATGATAATCCGCAGCCGCAGTCTCAACACAATTTTGGTGGATTTCCACCGGGGTTTGAAGAGATGTTTGGTCACGCATCTCCTTTTGGAGACATTTTTGGATTCAGAAGGCGGACGCCTACAAATCATTCACTACAGCTTTCAGCAACTATTACACTGGAAGAGGCTTTCTATGGCAAGGATGTCTATGCCACTATAAACCTTCCCAGTGGGCGAGAACAGACTATCAATATTAAAATTCCACCAGGTGTACATGATGGAACTGTGTTGAAGTTGAGTGAAATGGGTGATGATTCTATTCCTAACATTCCACGGGGCGATCTTTTATTAAACATACAGATCCAAAACCACCCCGTGTTTTATAGATCTGGTGACGACTTAATTCAGGAAGTGGAAATTTCCTGTTTTGACGCTGTGTTAGGCAAGAAAATTTCATTGAAATCCATCGACAATCGTCAGTTGCAGGCCGAAATTCCCGAAGGAACACAGAACGGCACAATATTAAATATTGCTGGATATGGAATGCCGAACTTTAACAACAATTCTATCCGTGGCAGAATGCTGCTTAAAATAAAGGTTAAAATTCCAATTTTAACTGAACAACAAAAAGAACAATTAAGAAATATGGAGTTGTAATGAATATTATCCATTATCCCAATCCGATTCTCCGTGAACAAATGCCAACATTTGATTTCAGTAATCCATCAGTGGACCCTTTACAATTAGAAAAATATATGTTACAATGCCTTTATAAAAGTGGAGGTATTGGACTTTCTGCCAATCAGGTGGGCATTAGAGCTAATGTGTTTGTAATGGGGCATTACGAAGACCCAGAAAACGGGATGGCATTTTTTAATCCCGAGGTCATTGAGGCCGACACTGATACAACTGATATGGAAGAAGGATGCTTGAGCTTCCCTGGAATATTTGTTAAAATAAAAAGGCCATCAAAAATCAAAGCCCGCTGGCAAAATGCGCAGGGCGAAATTATGGAGGGAACATTTGAAGATTACGAATGCAACTGTTTTTTACATGAGTTAGATCACTTATGCGGTATTACCATGCGTGATCGAGTTAGTGCCCTTAAATGGGATATGGCTACTAAAAAATCGAAAAGGAAAAAATATTAATGTTGGAACCAAATTCAGATCTTGCAGCAATGTTTGAAAAGGCTGTCAAGTGTGCTGTTAAAAATAATCACGAATATATCACACTAGAGCATTTCCTATACAGCATGGTGACTGATTCTAAATTTGAAAAACTTTTAGTTGAATTCGGTGCTGATGTTCCCATGCTCAAGGGCGATCTTGAAAACTTTATTGCCAACAACCTTGACGATATCAAAGTTGCCTCTTTAGAGGGTCGGCCACAAAAAACACATAGTATTGAAAGAATGCTTAATCGAGCATTCACACAAGTACTGTTTGCTGCTAGAACTGTAATCGAACCCAGAGACTGCTTCCTCGCACTCTTTTCTGAAAAGAAGAGCCATGCAGTTTATTTCATGCGAAAGGCTGGAATTGATCAGGATAAATTTATTGAATTCATCAATCAGGAAACAGAACATCTAGACGACGACATCATTGATGATGCTGCTTCGTCGCAGTTGGAAAAAATCATTGTGCAATATTGCACTAACCTCAACAACAAAGTTAAGCAGAAGAAGATCGATCCCGTTATTGGACGAGAAAAGGAGATTGATGATATTCTGCTAGTACTGGCCCGACGCGGCAAATCCAATGTCATGATGGTGGGTGAGCCCGGTGTTGGTAAAACTGCAATTGCCGAAGGCCTTGCTAAAAAGATTGTAGAGGGCGCTGTTCCCAATTTTATCAAGGATCATACAATCTACAATCTGGATATCAGTGCAATGCTTGCTGGCAGCAAGTATCGTGGTGATTTTGA
>JBDKTO010000004.1 GCA_039680175.1 Veillonellales bacterium
ATTATATGGTTTACGTCCGGTTGTTTTTGTTGTTGCATATTTAAATCCTAATTCATTTAGATTCAAACTACCAACAAACGCATCAAATACGCGTACTGAATTATCCTCACTTATCATTTCATCTAGCCACATAGGGATAAGATTGAGTTGATTCCTGTTTGTATTGTTAGAAATATATCGTGACATAATTCACCTCAAACATGATATCTTACAATTTTATTATACCATTGTTGCCATTAGTATTGCTCTATTGTTTTCGCACAGTCTGACGTCCCGTGCGCTTCTTGGCGCACAGGACGGTTCCTTCTTGTCATTGAATACCCTTGAAATGATGAGGCGATGAATGGCCGTAAGATTCATTATTTCTCATTAGCGTCTCAAGCTGCTATTCGTAAACCGATTAAGATTTCCAATGCGGAATTTTACGTTGAAACCAATCGGGTGCGCTAACTCGATTCAAAACGGTAAGGTTTACCTGCGGGCGATTATAGCGAGCTACATAATTAATATTGGAGGCCAACATATGAAGAACATTGAAATGACCGTTAATGGTGATATTTTGACAATCAAGGTAGACCTTTCAAGGACTTTCGGCAAGTCCAGCAGTGGCAAGTCAACCATTATTGCTTCTACGGAAGGTAACCAGCCTTTACCCGGCAGGGATGAAGTCAAGATCGGGCTAAATGTTTACACTAAGTAAAATCCAATGGCGGGGTACTATGGTAATATGATAAATGAATTTATAATGAAGCTAAACATAAAAATTAAAAGGAGAAGGTTTTTACCTTCTCCCCCGTTAAAGCGACCATCCTTACAGTAATTCTTCTACTACCGATAACTTGGAAAGCCTCCAGAATGATAGTTTTATTTTTCTCAGGACAATCACGAACTAGACAAACTAAAAACTTGGGTAAACTAAAAACACGATCCTTTAAGACTGGTTACAACTTGAACATGATTTGAAGGAACTAAACTTCCAAACATCTCAAAACTGTTAAACCTTTTACCCTGTAAGGATGGTGCTTGAGTAAATTATAGCATTAGAATTGGTGAATTTCAATAGGAATTGTGCGAATTTTATGTAAAGCTTGATAAAATCTTATAAGCCTGTATATATCAAGACTTAACCGGCACTTTCAACGTTTGACCGGGATAAACTTTCGTGTTATTATCTAATTTGTTTATCTGCCTAATTTCATAAATTAATTTCCTAATATCGTTTAGTTTCGTGAATATTTATGTGGAACATCCATGGTTTAAATTTATCTTGTATTACGACAAAGTAGGGAGAGGGGATTCATCATGACAGAAGACATAGTAGGAGGAGCGGAACAAGCTAATTCAACGAAGGTGAGCTGGGAAGCCTTTGTAAAACAGGATGTACTTAACTTTATGATCGCTCACAACCTGCACGCTATTACCGTTGATGATGGTGCCGGTAAGAAGGGCGTCATTAAACGGACAAGTAAAGGCGATTTTTCCGTACAAATCACTTCTAACGAGATATTGTAAACAGTGAGACCCCATAGGCGGCGAGCTACCTATGGGGTACAGTGTATTATCCGCTATTAGATTTTCCAGGAGGGAGTGCCATATTGATGCCAATAAAAAAAGTGGCCATTTTTCTTATTATCCTTGGCATGGAAAAGGGCCAAAGTATAATATCATTAATGGATATCAGTGAAATCAATGCTGTTGTTTCTGAAATTCGGAGGCTGACAGCACTTTCTCCGGAAACACAAAAAAGTGTCTGGGATGAGTTTAAAGAGTTAGGATATGAAGATACAATGAGCCCTTCTGAGACGTTAACGATTATACGTTTTTTATTTAATGGCACTAAGATTAGTGATAAGGCCAGGAGGTGATGGGTTATAATTACTTTTCACCATGGCTGGCGCTATATATTCTTTGGAATTTTGCCGGATTTATTATGGTTATGTTGGACAAGCGACGGGCTAAGCTGCATGAGTGGCGTATAAGGGAACGTACTTTTTTTCTATGGGCCTTGGCATTTGGTGCTGCCGGTATTCTGCTTGGTACGTATGTATTCCGCCATAAAACACGTCATTGGTCCTTCGTTATTGGCATGCCGATAATCTGTATACTCAATTTTGTTTGCTGGTATTTGTTATGGTAGCTAGGACAGGTTTTTTTATGAGGCTAGTTCAGCAGCGTTTATAAACAAAAGGCGACTTGATGGCAGGAACCGTGGTTAATGAAAAGTTGTTGCCTGTGAGCAATATAAAATAATAGGAGGTTTCGGTGAATATGGTAACAATTCCAAATGGAAAAACGCTCAAGAAAGCTTTGGCCATGATGAGCACGTCTTTCCTTTTATGGTGCTTGGCAGCCGGAATGGTGTCGGCCGATGGCATGGCCAGCGCGGAAACCCCAATAGCAATGAATATTAAAGTAGATGCAAAGGATGCGGCTAATGAAGTATTAAGTTTTGATATCAAAGCGGGAGAGGTCTTCAAGGTTGAATTATATGCGGCTGGCGGTACTGGTTATGAATGGGTGTTGCTCAATAAAGATTTGCAGTTGATTGAGGTTGTGAGTAGTTCCACCGGTCCGGCAATGGAAACGCCGAATCTGGTAGGCGGTAAAATGCGTTCTGTATATATTCTTCAAGCCAAATCAGATACTGCTGGTCAGGAAACAGTTGTTTTTTCGCTGCGTAGATCTTGGGAACCGGCTAACATGGCAGCTAAAACAATTAACTGTGAGGTTAATGTACGGTAGTTAACATATGCAAGTAGTGAAGGTAATCAAGCTTTGCCAGGAGCGGAAGTAATAAAAATAGGGTTGAACGTTTATACGAAACCGGAATAATGGTGAAGGCCAATGTACAAGTGGTTCCTTTAGTGAACTGCATAACAAGAAACAGAACTATGACCTGTATGGTAGCGGAATAAATGACTATGGCGGGTGGTGAAATGATGAGAGCTTTTATCGGTCTTGATTTTGATGAAAATGTCAAAGAAAGAATTTATGCTTTCCAGCAAAAGCTTAAGGGTGATGCGTTAAAGGGTAGATGGAAGTCAATAGATAATTTTCATCTGACATTGAAGTTTTTGACTGAGATCGGTATGGCGCAAAAAGCAGAGATTGATAATGCTATGCAAAAAATCGGAGTGCTACGAACACCGTTTTATCTATCGGTGAAGGGATTGGGCATGTTTGCCGGAAAAGATTCGATTCGTGTTTTATGGCTGGGACTTATGGGTGATATGGAAAAGCTTCGGTCATTACAACGGGAAATTGATCAACAATTGGCTCCCGTAGGTTTTTTGCCGGAAAAGAGAACATTTCAACCACATATTACCATTGGACAGGATGTCATTTTTGACGGTGGTTTTGACCAAATTCAAAATAGAATTGGTACAGTTGATTTTGGTATGATGAAAATAAAGCGTTTCTATTTATTTAAAAGTGAGCAGATTCAAAATAAGCGTGTGTATTCCAAAGTGTCAGAATATGATTTTGTCATCAAGTGAAACTTTAGATAATTTTAAGAGGTGAAAGATATGGAACAGTTCTTGTTGGATACGCCGCGGGAAGGATTTATTGATATAACTGCCAAGGTACGGGAATTTGTCCGGCGTAGTCATATTAGACAGGGAATTTGCCAGGTATTTGTTCCCCATACAACAGCCGGGGTAACCATCAATGAAAATGCCGATCCGGATGTGGTTACTGACATGTTGGCTGCGCTTGAACAGATGATCCCTAAACTTCCGTACCGGCATGTGGAAGGCAATTCGCCCGCTCATGTTAAGAGTTCTCTTATGGGATGTTCCTTAACTATACTTGTTGAGGAAAATGATTTAGTTTTGGGTACATGGCAAGGCGTCTATTTTTGTGAATTTGATGGGCCGCGCAAACGAAAAGTCTTTGTTCAGGTTGTTGGTGAAGTGTAATTTTTATTATTATTGTAGACAGCTAAATTTTACATTGAGACCAATTGTAATGCTAATTCGATTCGAGACGGTGTTAAGGAAGAAACACCGATCGCCATAACGAGATCACTAGAAAAATGGTCTTTGTACAAAAGTGCAGCCGTCGTCAAGAAGACGTGCTGCACTTTCCTTTGCGGTTTAGCCAGTCGCTTCATAGAACGATTGTTGTTCCGGATTCAGATTATTTTACTATTCGGGTTATACAACAGGTACGCCAGTGTCACCTGCTTGTAAACAATTTCATAGTATATAGTAGTCAACGTAAAATCAAGAAAAGGTGAGTTCCACCAAATGAAATGGAGGAGTGACGTATGCCCAGGATGTCTTGGACGGTAAGGCAACCGGCGTTGCACAGCCTCTATGGGGGCGACTGATGCAAGCTGAGCGTGCCCTAAGAAGGCTCATCGAGGGGAACAAACGATATGTGACAGAACATTACGCGGAAATTGATGTGGGATTAGAGCGAAGAGAGAAACTGGCAGAGTACGGGCAACGCCCCTTTGCCGTGATTGTCAGTTGTTCTGACTCACGTGTTCCGCCAGAAATCGTGTTTGATCAAGGGAGCGGAGATTTATTTGTTGTTCGCACAGCAGGAGAAGTGGTAGACGATATTGCACTCGGAAGCGTGGAATACGCCGTTGAACATCTTGCGGTAAATTTGATTGTAGTGTTAGGACACGAGGATTGCGGAGCGGTTAAAGCGGCAGTGGAAGACTCCGATGAACCTAGTTATATCGCACTTGTTGTCGAGGCAATAAAACCTGCCGTGGAAAAAGCCAAAATGCAACATGGGGATTTATTGGATAATGCCATTAGAGAAAATGTCTATTTGAACATGTGCAGGATAGAAGCATCCGATCTTATTCGGGAATCCATGTTCACTGGTTATTTAAAGATTGTCGGGGCCGTTTATTGCATGCATAATGGACGCGTGAAATTTTTATTCTAAAACCTAACTGAAACCGACCCTCTCAAAATGGTGTTGCACCTTTACACAGAAACTCCAATTTTGCGTATTAGTATCGTCTGTCTATCAAAACACATGTTGAGTCGGTAGCCGTGATAGAGAACAGGTAGCTTTTTCGGCAAGGCCTCGCGGGTTTTTACAAATTTAACAGGTGTGTAGATAGGTTCGCTTAGACTTGTAGTTTAGGCGAGTTTTCATTTTATTGGGGTGGCGGATTTTAACTTTTACGCGAAAGTAAGGGGGCGTGTGCGAAAGGTGTGGATTGGAAGCCGGAAAATGCATCAAACTATTAAATTTAGGAATTAGTTCGACCTAATGACAATACAGTAGATAAAGAATTAAGTTTAAAAACAGAATTTCATTCAATTGATTTTGATAAATGGAGAGAAAGCAATATTTTTATTTTACCAAGTCACATCCTGAGAAATGGATGTAGTAAATACAATAATTGGGCATAATCATCGTAATAGGACGGCGGTTGGTCACCGCCTCTTACTCGATTTCTATATAATAGTATTTTTACCGATGCTTAAAGGGGATAGCAACATTAAGTTTTTATCTCAAAACAGACAACTCTACGGAGAGTTTATTGAAAAGCAGATGAAGTCTTTATACAATTTAATATATGGAGTCACAAAATAATGCAAAATACTAAAGTCGGGAACATAATCCGTACCCTGCGTCAGGAATGCAATATGACGCAAAAACAGCTTGCGGACAAAATGAATATCAGTGATAAAATCGTTTCATTCTATCAGTAAATTTAAAGAAGGAGAATCAAATTAAATGAAATTTATAGTATTTAACGGAAGCCCTGCCGGGGCAAACAGTAACACAAATGTGATTGCAGAAGCGTTTTTGAGTGGTGCCAAAAGAGCCGATTCCGACACAGAAAATGTGTTTCTAATTGATAAGAACATTGGATACTGCAAAGGATGCTTTGCCTGCTGGTTTAAAACGCCAGGGAAATGCGTGATGCAGGATGATATGACAGAGCTTTTGGACAAATATAATGCCGCTGATGTAGTATGCTTTGCTTCGCCTGTTTACACATGGAATATGACAGCAGTTCTCAAGAATTTTGTCGACAGGCTCGTGCCGCTGAAAAGTCCTCTGATTGTAAATTCAGGCGAAAATTTTGACCTTGCGGATTCCAAACCTAAAACGCAGCA
Organism: Veillonellales bacterium; assembly: GCA_039680175.1. Lineage (NCBI taxonomy): Bacteria > Bacillati > Bacillota > Negativicutes > Veillonellales > Veillonellales bacterium. The sequence goes on from JBDKTO010000004.1 coordinate 6,099, forward strand.
ATTTGTGGTGATTTCAAACTGTGGCTTTCCTGGCAACAACAATTTTGAAACCATGAAGGTCGTGTTTGCTTCCTGCAATCCTGTCCTTGAGATTTATCGCAACTGTGGCAAACTGTTAAAGAGCAAGGATGAGAAAATCAAAGCAACCGTAAATGAGTATTTGCAAGTTATCGAGCAGGCCGGATATGAAATGGCAACGCAAAATTATCTATCAGAAGAAACAAAATCAAAACTTGAAATGCAGCTCATGTCGATACCTGATTATGTGAAATACATCGGGATGTAGCTTAGAATTCTTTCTTGAGTGGCTTGCCTGGACTTGGTTAATCAGGTAAAAAGTATAACCTCGATTGCTTTTGTGCCTTTTCTACCCGGATGTTTGGGTTTTCCCAAAAAAAATGGGGAATAGAAAGTGTGTATTGCCGCGAATACTGATGTCCAGCAAATACACCACGGTGACATCACCGATCTGCCTCAGCCCTTCTAACACTGAAGTTCTGCAAAACTGTTACCGAGATTTTTCCCCTAATCTCTCACGCTCCTTAGTAATAAACCCGATAAAGTCGGACATTAAACGTGCCGCCAGATAACAGGTAGTACTGCTGGCATTATCATAAGGAGGTGCTACTTCCACAAGGTCAAAGCCCACGATGTGCCCCAATTTGGCTACCCCTTCCAAAAGATCGGTCATTTCGTCATAATAGAGACCACCATGCATAGGTGACCCTGTGCCGGCGGCTATGGAATAATCCATAGCATCAATATCTATGGTAACAAAATAACGTTCTCCCTGGGGTAGAAACTTCAGCGTTTCTTCGATGCCCAGTCGGCGGATTTGCCGTGGTGATAAAATTAAATCACCATAGGCTTTAGCATCCTCAAAGTCCGATTTTTGACTGCTGCCAATTCCATGAATGCCAAAATGCGCCATCTTGAACACATAAGGCAAGAGAGACATTTGCCGGCAGGGACTGCCATTGCTATACCGCTGTCCTCCGAGGCTATCCGTCCAGTCAAGATGGGAGTCAAAGTGAATGACATGAAAAGGGCCCTCAGCCTCAAGTCCCCGGACTACAGGGATGGTAATTGAATGATCGCCGCCCATAACGACAGGCATGGCTCCTTGCACGACAATTTTGCGTACCGCAGCTTCGATATTGGCGAAGCTGGCTTCCAGATCGCCTGGCACAAGATCTGCGTCTCCACAGTCTACGATCTTCCACCTATCGGTACTAATGTAAAAATCATCCCGTTCCGGGTCATAAGAACCCCGCGGACTATAGCTGAAGCGGGTAGACTGCATTCGTATGCCCCTTGGCCCCAACCGTGCGCCAGATCTTCCCTGTATGGAAATATCGCAGGGAGCGCCGAGGAGCGCAATATCGGCATCCAGTTGGTTAAGATCGGTACAAAACGGTGTTTTGGCAAAAGTAGCAATCCCTGTGGGAGCTAAGTTCACCGCTTGACTAAGACTAAAATTTGACATAAAAGCCTCCTTGCAAGAAAAATAAAGACAATTAAACTGCAGTTTTGTGATACATGTCGGCTTGGACAATATGAACAGGATTATATTCAGAATTTCGAATGGTGAAATCGAGTTTCTCCTGCGCAATATAGTGATGAATCAGTAGAACATCCCCAGCCGAAAGAAGATAGGCTGCTTTACCAACCGTCATTTCACAGCTGCCGTCGACACAATAAAAAGCGGTAGTCCCTTCCGCATAATTTGCTATTCCGTTATCAGCAAAAGCAATCTGTTGCTGAGCATCAAGGAACAGTGCCGTTAGCTTGCCATCACAGCCTGCTCGCAGCATTAAATTTAAATCGCTCGCTTTGCCGAAACACCGCGTAGTCCAGTCACCGGAGAACTGATCCTGTTCATAAGGTTTTACTTTCGCAGTATGATGATTTTGATGTTCCAGCCGAATTTCTCCTGCCAGCACCATAATAATCCGTGAAATCCCCGGCAAAACCGTAAAGGTTGATTTTTCCAAATCAACCCTGGCACTACTCAGCCGCCAGAGAAAATTACGTTTATTGTACTCAGCCTGTTTGGGGTAAATGGCAATTTGCGTTGTCATTCCTCCTGACCAGGCAGCGGTATGTTGCTGTTCCTTTTTCACCAAATCTATTGTATATGTCAAGATTCCGCCTCCATAGAGCAAACCCCGTGTTCTTTTTGTCCACTGGGTTGCTTCATTCTGTAATAGACCAACCGGTAGAAATTCTTTATGATAAGAAATTGAATTTTTGGATTAACACTTGTAGAGTTTGATAGATTTTATCTTCCGGCATACTGACAATATGGCCGTTATGCACCTGTTCAATGCCCTGCACCACAACCTTAGCGATGGCATTAGGCTGCATAGCGTATACGATATTGGGCATCATTTGCTCATTCACATCATAGATAGGCTGCATCGACAAATCCTTAGTATCAATGCCGACAAAATCGGCATGATACCCCGGAGCAATTTTACCCACCGGTATCCCGAGAAGTTGTTCGGCATTGGCCGTTCCCATGTCGAACACCTGTTTAGAGGAAATAGCTGTAGCATTTAACAAGGACACTTTTTGCAACAGCGCCGTCATCCGCATTTCTTCAAATACACTGATGCGGTTATTGCTGCAGGCACCGTCCGAGCCTAAGCCAACCGTTACCCCTGCTTTCATCAGCTCGACAACTTTTGTGACTCCGTCTGCTAAAAACATATTGCTCGACGGACAATAAACCAGTCCGGCTTTATGCTCACCCATCAGTTTGATTTCATTATCCTTAAGCCATACGGCATGGATAGCCACCATATTTTCATCCAGCACACCAATTTTGTCCAAAAGTTCAACAGGGGCCAAGCCGTAAGCCTTAGTAGTTTCTTCAACCTCAAACGGTTCTTCCGCCACATGAATATGAAATTTGGTTCCAAGTTCAAGAGCCAGATCATGACCCGCTTTGACCATTTCGAGCGAAGCGGCATGCAGGCTGTGCGGTGCCGGAAGAATTTTGACCATGGGATTGCCGGCATATTTTAACGCCAGCTTTTTAGTATGAGTAACCGCTTGTTCAACACTTTCCTGATATCCTTTCGGTGCGCCGTTCCAATCATACATCGTCCTCGCGAGCACCAGCCGAATACCCACGTCTTTAGCTGCCTGAATAATAGCTTCATCGCTCTCAGATCCGTCATTGTGCAAATAAAAAAAATCACAAACTGTAGTTGCTCCGTAACGCAGCATTTCTCCAAATGCAAACAGTGCGCCGGTATATAAATCCTGGGTAGTGAAACGCGGTGAGTAATGGTACAGAGCTTTATCACGCCATTCCAAGAAAGGCCTGTCGGTAACCAAACCGCGCAGCAGACTTTGAAAAGAATGGTTATGTGCATTTACCGTGCCAGGCACCAGTGCCAAATTGGTCCAATCGGCAATCATAGCGTCTGGATGCTGTGCAACAAGCTTTTCGGCTTCTTCCACAGCCCTAATGCTGCCGTCTTCTACCAGTACTCCCTTGCCTTGTTTAAAGCAATCGTCTTGAAATAGGTAAGATGGTTTATAGATATGTTTCATATCATTCAAGCTCCTTATCCAGCAATAATATTGTCTGTAATAATACATTGCCGGCTTTTTCGATATCTTCAAGCATACTATTTTCTTTCGGACAATGACTTTTTCCGTCTATGCTACGCACAAAAAGCATGCCTGAACGGGTAACACTGGCTAAATGCGTCGCATCGTGTCCTGCCATACTGGCAAGAGTCAAGTATGGCTCAGACATTTCCATCATTGCCTGTGCCATTTTATCTATAACGATTTTATCTAAAGCTACACCTGCCTGATCAAGCAGCACTCTGCGGATAAAATGTACGCCCCGTTTTTTTTCGATAACAGCTATCGGTGCTGCTAAACATTCTACAACGGCTTTCGTTACATCGCCCTCAAGAGTCCGGACCTCCATAGTCAGCACGGTTTCCCCCGGAATGATATTGACGGCATTCGGAAAAATTTCCAAATGGCCAATAGTTCCAACCACATCATCCCGTTTGGTGTCTTTCAGAATTTTTTCAAAGACCAGACAGAATTCCGAAGCCGCTAATAAAGCGTCATGTCTGTCTTGCATAAGGGTTGTACCGGCATGATTAGCCTCTCCGCAAATTTGGATGGTTTCACGATAAATTCCCGTAATCCCGGAAACAACAGCCAGTGAAAGCCCCTTGTTTTCCAAACGTTTCCCTTGTTCAATATGACATTCCATAAAAGCACTTAGGAGGTTGGGCAAAAGTTTTGCCTCCCCCAGTTTCTCAAAAGAACCGCCCGCTTTTGCCAAGGCAGTGGCCAAGGGAATGTGATGAATAGTATCTTCCACCTCCCGCAGCTTTGCGGGATCGAGTTTGCCTGCAGCCATTCGGCTGCCTAACGTTGAAAGATTAAAGGGATTTGGTTCTTCGGCGGTAAAGGACACCAGTGCCAGCGGATGTCGGAGACCAATCTGCTGTTCTTGTATCACAGACAGGATTTCCATTGCTAAAATAATGCCTAACGCACCGTCATACCTGCCGCCGTTCTGTACCGTATCATGATGAGAGCCTATTGCGATAGTCGGCAGTTCAGAATCTGTATTGATTTTAGCCCATATGTTAGCAGCAGGATCTACGTCAATAGCAGCACCAATTTCTGTTTTCAGCAGGGAAATAAGATGTTCTCTGGCAGCTAAATCGGCTGTACTGCCAAAACTGCGGTCAATGCCGCCGTTGCTATTCCGTCCGAATTGCGAAAGCGCCTCGAGACGATCCTGAATGCGTTTCGTATTAACAACTAAGTTTGCAGTTGAATGGTTCATGTTATTCCTCTTCTCGCCTGATATTCTCATGAATTCTCCAGCACTTTGCTTAAAAACTCCTTGGTACGCGGATGGCTGGGACAGGCAAAAATTTTATCCGGTTTATCATGTTCAATTATGACTCCTTTGTCAAGAACAAGTACTTCATCAGCCACATCTTTGGCAAAACGCATTTCATGGGTCACAACCGCCATGGTCATGCCTTCTTTGGCCAGTTGCTTCATAACTTGCAGCACTTCTCCCACCATTTCAGGGTCAAGTGCCGAAGTAGGCTCATCAAATAGCATGACTTTAGGCTGCATGGCAAGAGCCCGGGCAATAGCGACCCGCTGTTTCTGCCCGCCGGACAGATTATAGGGAAGCACCTGTGCCTTGTCTTCCAAACCTACCTTTTTTAAAAGATTCATTGCCAAATCTTCTGCATCACTGCGACTCATCTGCTTTAAGGACATAGGGGCCATCGTGATGTTCTGCAGTACCGTTTTATGTGGAAATAGATTAAAAGCCTGAAATACCATGCCGACTTTCTGTCTGGTCTGATTTAATTCTTTATCAGGAATTTGTACGGATTTGCCATTTATCATTTTTCTGCCCATCGGTTTTCCGTCAATGGTGATTTCGCCTTCACTATAGGTTTCCAGATAGTTGATACACCGTAAAAGTGTACTTTTCCCTGAACCGGACGGACCAATAATAACCACGACCTTGCCTTGCCCAATTGTTAAATTGATATTTTCCAGTACATGATGGTCACCAAAATATTTGTTCAAACAAGATATATTGATCATTGCAGCTCGCCTCCTGTACGGAAGTGCTTCTCCAGCTTCATGCCTAGATACCCGATCAAATTGTTAAATAAATAGTAAAGTACGGCGATCGCCAGCAAAAATTCGATGGTGCGATAGGTGTTGGCAATCAAAATATTGGCTTGCCTGAACAATTCAGCAACCGTAATGGTTGACAGTAAGGAAGAATTTTTCGTCAAAGAAATAAATTCATTGGTCAGCGGGGCCAACATGCGAAAAAAGGCTTGAGGAATAATAATCTTGATCATGGTTTGTGTATAAGAAAAACCTAAAGACCGCCCCGCTTCCATCTGCCCTCTGTCAATCGACTGAATGGCGCCGCGAATAATTTGTGAAGCATAAGAACCGCTATACATTCCCAAAGCAATCACGCCGGAGATCCAGGCAACCGTATCAATATGGAACAATATAGGCAGCCCATAGTATAGCAAAAACAGCTGCACCAAAAGCGGAGTCGCCCTAAACCAGGATAAATAGGCCAGAGAAAAATACCGATATGGTTTTATACTGGAAAGCTGCCCAAAAGCAATAATCGTGCCTACCATGAGACTCAGCATAAAGCCTGCCACCGAAAAAAAAGCGGTAGACATAAGACCATAGAGCAAAAAGTGTACATTTTTTCCTAAAAACACAACCGAAAAATCAAATGACATTATAATTCCTCCGTATAACTAAGGGCAGAAAGCCTGCCCCCTTTAGTTACTCAAACCATTTTTTCTCGATTTTAGCGTACGTTCCATTATCTTTCACTTTTTTCAGTGCGGCATTAATTGCTTTTGTTAATTCTTCATCATCTTTACGCAACCCATAACCGTAGAATTCTTCGGTCAGCGTATCACTCAGGACCTTTACCGTACCTTTTTCTTTTGCATAGGTTTTAGCCGCCGGCAAGCCTGTCACAACAGCATCGACCTTGCCTGTTTCCAGTTCCAAGAACATTTCATTATTAGTCTCCACTTTTACCAAAGTGACATCCGGATATTTTTCTTCTAAATACTTAGCCGACTTGGTGCCAACCTGTACGGAAACTTTTTTGCCTTTTAGGTCGTTAACGCCTTTGATGTTGTTGTCATCTTTTTTAACCATGATGGATAAACCACCCGGAAAATAAGAATCCGAAAAATTGATGGTTTGTTTACGTTCATCAGTAATATACATAGCGGAAACAATGACATCATATTTTTTCGCCAATAGGCCGGGAATAAGTCCTTTAAATTCCGTATCCACATATTCCACTTTGTCTGCACCCAGTTCTTTGGCCACTGCCTGAATCAGCTCAATATCAAAGCCTTCATAATTTCCGTTATTTTTATATTCGAAAGGTTTGAAAGTAGCGTCTGTACCGACCGTAAGCACTTTTGTATTTTTGATTTTCTCCACAACGCTGTCCCTTTTCGCTGTAGGTGTACTGTTCGAACATCCTGCCATGAGAACAGTAAAAACAACGATTAGCAATAAACTTACTAATTTTTTCATAAATAATCATCCTTTCATTTATCATTCTTGGTTTTTTATTTGAACGAAAACTATTGAAATTTTCGTTATTGTCTTTTGGCCGGCAAAATAAAAAAGGCGCTGCAGTACAAACACCTTACGGTGCCTGCCATCTGCTAAACGCCTTTGTTTACAATGCCAGTTTGAGAGCTATTCAATTAATTTTTTGTAATAAATATGATTCTTGTTTTCCATTGCTTCCAGCCTATTCAGCCGCTGCTCCAAGTTATCGATTTTTTTCGCCACATCCCGCAACAGAAAATTTAGAAAGAAAATCGGTGTACTGTAGATATCAAAAATGGAGGATACGGTGATCGGCACATGTAAAACGGGATCGGCCAGGTAGGAAACTGGTGAAACAATACTGTCTGTGATACCGGTAATGGTAAACCCCTCTTGTTTCAATTCCTGCAACTTATTGACGAGGATGGTAGGATATCGGGGAAACGCAATGGTAAAAATCAATGTCGTATCAGGATTCCGTAAATGCAAGGTATCCCACAGTGGATTTCCCGGTTGGATCTGAATCACGTTATTTCTGATTTTATTGAGAATGTAGGCAGTATACGGCAACAAAGTGGCCGATACTCTTGCGGATAATAATACAATCTCCTGTGCTGTCACAAATTTGTCCACCAGTTGTGTGTAGCTCGGCTGACATAGAATTGCTTCCAATTCGTCAAGGTTTTTATGTTCCATGTCGAGGATATTGCGAATTTTGTTATTGCTTTTATTCTGCGAGACATACTGCAGTCTCTGCGGTGCCGTTATTTCTTCGCTGACAAACTTTTGCAGGCTGCGCAAGAAATCATTAAAACCATGATACCCTAAAGCGCTGCAAAACCGCGATACACTTCCCTGACTAATATTGGCTTCATTAGCAAGTTCTCCGGCTGTCATAAAAATGATGCGCAAATAATTCTTCTCAATGTACTGAGCCAGCTTTTCGTAGGTGGGTGAATCATTGGCAATATCCGTCATCTTCTGCAATAAATTTTTCAGGTCTGTACTGTTAAAATTTTGCTCCATAAAGCACCCCCTTTTTGTATCTTTGAATAATAATTTCATCTATAAATAAAAAAATAATAATGGAATCATCAATTTTAAAACAAAAAAAGCTTAGGACTATTAAGTCTCTAAACGGCTTTGTTTAGCTCAATCAATGATGTTTATTAAATAAAAAATACCATACTAATTGTGCTTTGTCAACGATTTATTTCTGCTGCAAATCATGTCGCCCAATTTTATCTTCATATTCTTTCATTTATTATTGCCATGCTCATACCCTCGCTTCCGTCCCCTTACGGGGTCATTTTTGTTTTACATAGTAAAGAGTTGATTGTGCCCGGATGATCAAACAATAGTTGGACATCGGGATTTAATGAATACGGATTGTCCGGGTGCGAATTTATATTGCATGTTGCGGGATATCGCGGGTAAAGCAATCTGGTATCAACAGAATAGTATGGATGAATAGCTGAGAATCGATGGATGTAACGCTATTTAGTTTACAGAATATAATGACAGTAGGAGGTGATAATATTGGATGAAGAAACAAAAAAGAAATTAGATGAGCTAGGTGTTAAGATAGACGATGAAGTTGAGGAGACATCTGAAAAATACAGTATTCCAAAATGGGTAGTATGGATTGGTGGAATCTTAGGTATTAGTGTAATTTTTAAAATTTTATTCTAGCAGTGATTCTTGTTGAGGTGTAGGCAAAATACCTGCACCATTTTATTTTGGATGAATGAAAAGTGTCCTGTCCATTCGCTTGATAGTACAAAAGCATTATAGCTGCCCCATCAGATAGGGTCCCCATTTACAAATATAAACATTAGTTCTAAAATAGATACAAGCCGTATAAGTAAAGATCTTATGTAAGGAGATCCTATCAATGCAACATGTAAGTGCCACAGAATTAGCGAAACTTGCAAAATGTGAGCGACAATTATATTTGAATACTCAATACGGTGAAAGTACTGAGTTAACAGGGAAATATATAGAAAGAGGCAACTACGAACATGAGCAATTCAGGCGTATGATTACCGGCAAGAAAGAAAATTGGCTTATAAGATTTTTACGTTGGTTGCTACGCCTATTTATCAGGTGATATGTGATGCTACTAATAATTGGATTTGCCCTAATAGTTGGAACTTATTTTTGGCGGAGGAGTCGCCGAACAGCCAAGTTATCAATTTATTTAGCTGACCATTATATGAAAATCGATGAACCTATCCCTATCTGTGGAACTCCTGATGTTGTTTGGATTGACAAAGATGGGGTTTTAATAGTTGGTGATTACAAGAGCAGAGAGAGTTGCCAAGTTCAGGATTCTGATATTATTCAACTTTCTGTGTACAGAGTATTATTGGAACGTACGCAGCGCCGGCCTGTGTCGAATAAGGGCTATGTGCATTTTAAAGACGGACGTCGGGTACGTGTAACGCTGCTTGATGAAAAAGGAATTATCGCACTTTACAATAAATATCAGAAGATTATAACTGGCAAGGGCAGGGCCTGGTGTACGAATAAGAGTGGATACTGTCAGCACTGCAGTTATATGGATATATGTTAGAAGCAAAAGAATATCAGTTTTTGTTATTAGCGGATGCTGAATCGCTTAACGAATTTGATGAAAATTTGTATTTTGCTTTGTTGGAGAAGGTCGCGGTTTTATGATGGTAGAATAGTGGTTAGTTTGCTGGATGGTACAAATATTGAGTGTGAAGAGGAGTGAATGATAAGCCGGCTAGAGTGGTTTTGACGACCATGGTAGCCGATTTTTTTATTTTTAATCAAATTTCCAAATAATAACATTGCACTCGATATTTACACAGAACATATGTTCTGATATTATATTTATAGAGGTGGATAGTGATGAGCGAACACACTATAGATTTATTGAGTATTCCTATTTACCAGCAGATGGCTCGGGTTGTTTATGTCGACCGGTGTATGGTCAAATGGGCGGGGATGCTTCTATCCGAGCACAACGAGCAGATGAAAGACCAAGAAGGCCATAGCGATGGGACTCGTTGATTTTTCTCGCTTTCCCCGCAGAAGTATATTGTGCATCGACGTAAAATCATTTTTTGCCTCCGTCGAAGCAGTTCGGCGTGGGCTTGACCCACTAGAAGCCTATATTGCTGTCGTATCGGATTTAAGGAGAACCGGAGCGGTCGTATTGGCCAGTAGCCCGAGGGTTAAATTGGAATATAATATCAAGACCGGAAATCGGCTCTTTGAAATTTCCAAGCGTTCGCCGATTATGGTAGTAGAGCCAAATATGGCGCTATATATCAAAATGAACCAGGCGATACAAAATATATTTCGCCGATTCGTAACCGATGAAGATCTACACGTTTATAGCATTGATGAGTCCATATTGGATGTTACCGCATCGCTAAATTTATTTGGACCCGCAGAAACGATTGCGGAGGCCATTTTGAAGACGGTAAAGGATGAGTTAGGTCTTATTGTGACTGCAGGCATTGGAGATAATCCGCTTTTGGCAAAACTGGCGCTGGATAATGAAGCCAAAAAGCGGCCGCCATGGATTGCAAAATGGACGTATGAAATGGTGCCGCAAACGGTATGGAAGATACAGCCGTTAACTGCGTTTTGGGGTATATCCAGAGGATACGATAAGAAACTCAAGCAAATGGGTATTTATACGATTGAGGCGCTGGCTCACACCAATCCTACATGGTTGCAGAAAACGTTAGGCGTAATGGGGCTGCAGCTATATTACCATGCATGGGGTTTGGATGCTAGCATCATTAACCAGAAGGAACGGCCGAAAAGTAAATCCTATAGTAAGAACCAAATATTGATGCGGGATTACGTTGTAAAAGCAGAAATTCTAATGGTCATCAAGGAAATGGTGGGAGATGTATGCGCCAGGCTGCGTAAGCACCAGGAAAAATGCCAAGAGGTATATTTGGGGATAAGGTACTCGGATAGAAATTTACATGTGGGTTTTACTGCACGGATTAAGTTGGTTCGCCCGGAACACTCGACGGATATCATTAATGAAGTGGCACGCCAGGAGTTTATTAAGCGGTGGCAGGGTGAACCGGTGCGATCGGTAAATATTACTGCCGGGAAAATCGTGGCACAAGGATATGAGCAGGTGGAACTATTTTTTGAAGGAGAAGAAAAGAAACATGCCATGGATAGAGTAGTAGATGATCTTCGGGAGCGATTTGGCAAAAAAGCGATCTTTTATGCCGGGTCGATGGCGGGTGGAACCTTCCTTGAACGGGCAGATTATGTCGGCGGGCATAAAGGGAAAAGTGAATGATGTAAAGTTTTCTAGATGGTGCTCTAGACGACTATTTTTTAATAGATCTATGTAAAACTATGGAAGATTATCGCTTAGAAATATATAATGAATATGACAATGCTAACCAAGGAGATGAAAAAAGTGGGCAAGTACTCAGATGATGACATAAGAAACTGCAAGAAAATCACCACCATCGACGAAAGTAGGTTAAACAGTGCTTCCATCGCGATTATTGGGGCGATTCTGATTTATCAAGTATTATTTTCACATGCCCTACACCGTGGAGGAAAATTAAAAAAACAAGGCCAAATGGCTTGATCTATATAAATTTCGGGTTTCCGAGAGCCTACTAATGATATGGGAGGAGTTTAAATTGAATTTTTTTAAGAACAGTAAATTAAGTTTGAAAATAGGTGCTGAGGCGGATACCAGCATGAAAAGGAAGATGAAAAGCTTATGGAGTATACGGAATCGACTGATTGTTACATTTGTGGCAATTAGTTTTATTCCTTTGATAGTAGTGGGCTTTTTTATAGATCGCAACATACGTATTGGTGCTGAAGCAGATTTCAATACAGCGACTACGCGTGAAGTAAATCAAGTTGATAATGCTATTTCTGTTTTCTTTGACGGAATGAAGAAAAACGCTAAAATGGTGGCTGATAGTCCTGGTATTCGGCGGAAAGATGGAAAGATTACCACATATATGGACAAGACCGGCGGAGCAGATAGCATGGTGCCAATGAAGCCTTTAGAAGCAGGTGGGTATGAAGCTGATCTTTATAACGCTTTCGAGCAGGTTGTGAAGTCGCATCCGGAAGTATCAACAATTTCTTTGGGAACTTCGGACGGAGGATATCTTCAATATCCAGCCATACCCCGAAAAGCTGGCTACGATTCTCGAACCAGAGATTGGTATAGGGATACAATCAAGCAACCAGACAAATTATTGTTAACTGATCCTTTTTTAACCTCTAAAGGAGTTCCTACCATCGGGATTTTTACAACTGTTCGCGATCAAGACGATATTATTAAAGGCGTTTTGGGCTTTAATATTGATTTGCCTGTAATTACAGAAATGATAAAAAATATCAAGATAGGGGAAACAGGATATGTAATTCTACTTGATTCCCATGATATAGTAATTGCCGATCCGAAGAACCCAGCTATGAATTTCAAAAATATTAAGGAAATGCAGATTGAGGCTTTTAGTAATATCAATAGCTTTGTTGGCTCATCGGTTGAAGTGACAATGAATGGAGTGAAGTATCTTGGTAATGTAGTGGTATCGCCAACTACGGGGTGGAAATATCTTTGCTTGGTCGAAGAGAATGAGGCGTTTTCAGGGTCGAATAAACTACGACAAGTGATGCTGCTTGCTATGCTCATTACTATCCTCATTGTGTTAGTTATTGCGTTCTTAGAGTCAAATCGAATTGCAAAACCTTTGGTTACAATGGTATCAGTTTGTGAAGAGTTATCCGCTGGGGATTTTCGTGATAAACCTCGCAAGTTGTTTAGAAAAGATGAAATTGGCCAATTAGCCGATGCATTAGCAAACATGCGGGGTAGCCTTCGTACAGTTTTGAAACAGGTTAATGAATCGGCTGAACAGGTAGCAGCTTCTTCGGAAGAATTGACCGCTAGCGCAGAACAGTCAGCGCAGGCTGTAACTCAAGTAGCGGGAGCAATTAATGATGTGGCACAAGGCGCAGAAAAGCAATTGAATGCAGCAGACGAAACATCTACTGTGGTAGAGCAGATGTCAGATGGCATTCAACAAGTGGGCGCTAGTACCAACCAAGTAGCCGATAATTCACTTCAAGCGGCTAGAACAGCAAGAGAAGGCGATGAGTCTGTAGAGAAGGCTGTCAACCAAATGGCTCATATTGAACAGACTGTCAACAATTCCGCACAAGTCGTTGCTAAATTGGGCGAGAGATCTAAAGAAATCGGGCAGATTGTCGATGCTATATCTGGAATTGCTGGCCAGACAAACCTACTAGCACTCAATGCTGCCATTGAGGCCGCAAGAGCAGGCGAACAAGGAAGAGGGTTCGCAGTCGTAGCGGAAGAAGTTCGTAAGCTGGCCGAACAATCACAGGATGCAGCAAAACAAATCGCCACCCTGATTGGTGAGATTCAGGATGACACAGATAAAGCCGTTGTTGCTATGGACGAAGGTACTCGTGAAGTTAAGGTTGGGACAGAGGTTGTTACTACTGCAGGTCGTGCATTTAAGGAAATTGCGACAATGATAACGCAAGTATCTGAACAAGTGAAGGAGATTTCTGCAGCTATTCAGCAAATGTCCAGTGGCAGTCAGCAGATTGTAATGTCGGTTAAGGAAATTGACAGGCACAGTAAGACGGCGGCTGGTCATGCGCAGACTGTTTCAGCAGCTACAGAAGAACAATCGGCATCTATGGAGGAAATCGCATCTTCGAGCCAAATTCTTGCCAAACTGGCCCAGGATCTTCAGACAGCTGTCAGTAAGTTTCAAGTCTAATTCAGAAGGATAGACAGTATATCAAAGTATCATATCCATGTTTTCAGTGCTAAGTTTTTGTACAGCTTCAGCATTTTTCTGCTGAGGGCTATTGATGTGAGTACAGTAGGACTCAATGAATTCAAAAGTATATTCAAGAGCAGGAACAACATGATATAGCACTGGATAAATTGAGTGTCAAGGAGTATGAGGACCCCTTCAAGGGGTAGCAGGTAATACAAATACCTTTTAATGGTGGCAACGAGTCAAAAAATTTAGGGCTTGAACGAAGTGAGAGCCAGCGCCGCCTTTAGACACTGGCCGGTAGCTGCCCCTTATAGGGGTGAGCAAGCCACCCGTTAGACGGGTGGTCTTGACTTACTCGATATTGCTCTGTAATAAGGAGAGCAATTCCTGACGGTTGCGTACCGCTAATTTACCATAAATATTTCTAATATGAGTTTTAACCGTGTTGGTGGAAATGTTCAGCGCTTCGCTGATGTACGGACCGCTGCGGCCCTTGGCAAGCAGTGAGAACATCTCCTGCTTGCGGAAGCTTAGGCCAAAGCTGTGTAGGCCAGATAAGAACAATGAGTTGCGGGAAGTGGTAGTCTGACTGGCGGCATATTATCAACAACGGTAATGGGCGGTGGATCCGCAGGCACTGGAGTGACCGGTGGTTCTCCGGCAACCGGTGGAACGGGAAGTAATGTCGTTCCCGGTGTTACGCTGGCGGGAGAAACAGGATCAGCAACGCCGCAGCAATCGACACAGACCCAGGAAACGCAATCATCAGGACAGACACAGGGACAGGGCGGTGTTTCCGGCAATTCAACCCAGGAACAAAAGAAATAGTCATAAAATGTTCAGAACGTAAAAAATATCTCTATAGAATAGACCGTGGAATCAAATAAGGGGCTGCCTTAAAGACCAAAATTAGAGCAATTGTCATTTAGGTATAACTAATAGCCTCGCATATTTTGGCGGGGCTGCCTTTTTTATATATAAAGGGCTATTTTGGATAAAAATAGATAATCTGGTAAATAATTATTGACTTGTCCAATAAAGGAGCATAAACTAAATACAAATAGAGACAACCTTATTCAACGTAACAATTTTATTGAAACCAAATTAACTCATGGGAGCAATGATTTTTGGAGCGTATTGGGCACTTTGTTTCAAAATGAGCTTGAGTGCAACCGACTGTGAGGCTATGTAGGTAGCTTTGCGGCCTTTTTTTTACAAGAAAGATCCAGAGGTGAAAATAAAATGAAACGGCTATACAGATATAGAAAATTTAATGAATTCACAAAAGATGAGTTGAATAAAAGTTATATCTATTTAAGTTCTCCATTGAGATTAAACGATCCGTTCGACTGTCGTCTGGATGCAGAAGTAGATCTTCCTTTTAATAAAGCAACTGAAGAAATTAGTTCACTATTTGATGAAATGCTTGACGATGAAGATGATTTTATACGCGAATTAGGGGGTAAAATCATTTCGGACATTCAGGGAAGCACAGAGGAAATAATTGCGTTAAAGAAAAATTATTATTTCATTATGACACTCCGTAAGACATTTGATCAAGATGGAATAGTATGCTTTACAGACAGTGCGGATAATAGTTTAATGTGGTTTCATTATGCAGATGGAGGAAAGGGAATCTGTATAGAATATGCATTTCCAGAAGATAGTGGCATTTTGAATTCCTTAGCAGCTGTAGTATATACAGATATATATCCGAATTTGAGGATGCCCTGTTTTTCAGATAATTTAGATAAAGCATTGAATTTTGATAAGGGTGAAAGTATCATTTCAAAAGAATGGAGCGATTTTGTTAATCAAATGGTGCTAACAAAGTCTAAAGAATGGGCATACGAAAACGAGTGGAGACTTATATTGCCGGGTTATGCCAACAAGAAATTGTTTCTTGAAGAAAATTATCAGGCTTCAATTTATGTAGGAAGTGAAATGAATTATAAAAATATGTCGTCTCTTTTAAATATTCTCAGGAAGAAAAAAATACCACCCAAAGTTTTTCGTGTTGATCGAAAAGAAAAAGAATTTGGATTCTATTTTTCTAAAATAGAGTATTTATGAGGTATAGTAGAAAATAAATTTTATGGTAATTTGGGAGGGGTAATGAGTAAAGATTATTCAGATAAATTTTCTGAAAATGGATTTTGGGATTTAGCTAGAAAGCAAAAGGATAAAATTCCATTTATAAGAGATGCCATTGCAATGTATTTTTGTTGGGCTGATGAAGAAACACCTATATGGGTTAAATCGGCTATAATTGCGGCCTTAGGTTATTTCGTTTTTCCTTTTGATGCAGTTACAGATTTTATTCCAATACTTGGGTGGCTTGATGATGCAGGTGTAATAACTACGGCGTTAAGTGTAGTCCGACTACATGTTAAAAAGTGCCATTGGGAAGAAGCAGATAAATTTTTAGGAGTCAAAGATGATGATTTTAGCTAAGCGTGAGAGAAAATAGTAATTAATCTTCAAATGGAGATATTTTATCTATTTATTCTTCCTTTTTAAAGTTTAATGATTGGTATAAACGAATCTCGCCTGGTAGCATAATGCTGCTAGGCGAGATTTTATTTGGATGATTTTTTCATATTATTGTCATATTTTGTATTATTGTAACTACTGGAGTATTCTATTTCTTATATCAGATTTCAAATTCACTAAAGGTATTGCCGATCACTTAGACAGCAAATGAGAGTAGCCGCTTGGTCCTTCGGGATGGGAGGCTATTTGTTTTGTGTAGAAAAATGCCACGCTTGGGGCTGGGCAACACTAAGCTTGCCGGATATGCGGGAATGTTGAAGGAAAGGTTCGCAGAATAAAGAATAATTAATAATTATGATCAAAAATAACGAAAAAGTAAAATGTATTAAATGCCAATACCATTACATTACCTGGGACAGAGATTTTCCCCACGGATGTAAGGTACTGGGATTTAAAAGCCGCAAAATTCCTTCCCTTGTTGTCAGAGAGTCGTCCGGTCAGGAGTGCTTGGCATTTACGAATAAACAAAAAGATGGGCATTAAGTGCAATATTAATTAGCTAATAAAAAAAGGATTATTAAGTTAATATAGGGGTAAGAAAATATTTTCTGATAAACATTTCACATTGAGACAGTCACACTCCTGCAGAAGGGGAAAAGCCACAATATAGAGCATGAAACTAGTAGTTGCGCCACTGTATATTGTTATGTGCATAAAAATATAATATGTTTGCGTATACTTCAATAGTAGAGTATAGAGTTATTCTGCTGGCATCAATTACCAATTGATATTCAGTTGACATAATTATGATAATCTGATAGAGTAATTCTTCGAACGACATTGGTGTTGACCATGTTGTAAGGCTAAAGCGTTACCTGAGATGTATGTTATCTTAGATATGTCCAACCTACTTTATTATATAGGGAATCCAATGGTATGTAGCTGTCAAGTCATCTTTGAATGGAGGGCAAAAGCATATCTCAGGATGCCCACCTGCTGGGCGCAGGTTTGGACATATAAAGAAACGGCATTTTGGGTATAATACTACTCAGCTCAGTTGCTAGAGCGGCTGTTAACCGATCGTTCGTAGGATCGAGTCTGTTGGTAGCTCGACGGGCTCATAACCTGAAGGTCGTAAGTTCAAGTCCTGCTCCTGCAACCAAAATAGCAAAATGCCGACGAGGCAACTCGCTGGCATTTATAGTCTAAAATATCAAGCTATCTTTAGAAACGGGAAATTGCGGTACTGCTTAAGCAGTATTGAGGAAAGTCCAGACTGCCACGACCTGAGATGGTCGTAATGGTCGTGCCCATCGCAAGATGGGGCAGAGCTATGCTCTGACGACGATGAAATCGACTCTTGCAGTCGAGAGTAGTTATAAAGTGCACAGAGAGTGAGTAGGTTGGCGACGACCTAGTGAAAAGTAGTAAACTCCACGAGGCAGAAACCCAAATATCGGTAGGGGAACTTCCTGAAGGGAAAGTGAACTAACAGGAAGAACGCTAAGCGTTAGATAGATAATTTCCTAAAACAAAAACTGGCTTACGGTTTAAAAGAAAGCTGTTTTTTAGGGCGATTAGCTCAGATGGGAGAGCGCCTGCCTTACAAGCAGGATGTCGGCAGTTCAATCCTGTCATCGCCCACCAAAAAATGGCCCGGTAGCTTAGTTGGTTAGAATGCCGCCCTGTCACGGCGGAGGTCACCGGAGTCCAGTACAGGTCGCCAAGAGTGCAGTGCTATATTTGATCATAATTAAAATCTTTTTGTAAATCATCAGCGGAGACAGTATCGCTTCCAACTTCATATTCAATTAAATTATTGTCAGTTTTGTCGGTTTCCTTAATCAAAATTGGATCGCCAATATAAGATTTACCATCAACGTTTTTCCCGCTCCAAAAACTATATACCTTTGTATTTTTTTTCATAATAACCGTACCTCCCTTTTAGCTGAAAATTTTAAAGTAGTTCTTATTTTATTATGGTCAACGAAGTTTTTTATTATTATGGCAAATAAAGGCGTAAATGAATGGCTATTGAAAGGCATGATACGGCAGCTTGGCGCGGCCATATAGAAAAATTGCAGCCTGCGTCAAAAGTCCCTATTCCCAGCAAAGCGTAATGGAAGCAGCAAGGGCATCTCAGAACAATCTGAGATGCCCTTTATCGCGTTGGACATATAATGGAGCACATACAAACCAGCTAAGGGGTAGAGAACGGAGCTCTGTGTCCATAATGAAGATGTTCACATCGGCCCCACTGGCAATGACATGGTCCAACCCATTATAACCGATATCATAAGCAAAGCCGTCTCCGCCGTGAATCCAAACTGAGGGCTTAATTAAGTAATCTTTCAATTATCCTCGAAGAGAGGATTCATCCAGCCAGGAATTTTTCCAGCGGCATTCGTGGTATAAGGGATCAAAGGGGAACTACCACCTCAGATGGAAGAACAACCTGTAGCGTTGGCGATCAACATACGGTCACCCAATAATTGTGTAAGCAGTTTAGCATAGGGAGTTTCACCACAGCCAGGGCAAGCTCCGTTAAATTCGAGAAGCGGTTGGCAAGGTACCATTGTTTTAGACCTTATTCCTCGATAAATTCGGTTAATTCCTTGTTGAATTGCTCGCGTTCGTCATAGAATAATCCATGACCGCTGTATTTGAATGGCACAAGCTTGGAGTTTTTAATTCCTTCATTTTGAGCAATAGCTAACGGAAATAAGCAGATTTTGTCGTGAATACCATGGAGAATTAAAGTAGGCACGTGGATTTGTCCAAGATTCTCAAATAATTTTTCTTCGTCTAACCAAGATTTTGCAACTGCCGCGGTGGACCAACCGGCTGCTTGCAGTCCCATTTGGAAAAACCAATCAGAAAAAGCCTGGGTTACATGCTGGAAGAAGAACATATCTCCAAATCCCCGTAGCATTTCTGGACGGTTACTATACGTGTCTTGAATGAATTTGATTACAGATTCTCTTGTCTGGCCATAGGGGAAATATGGACGTTGAATGAGACTAGGAGCTGCAGCGGCAAAAAGGGCAAGTTTGGATACCCCATATCCATTGTGGCGTGCCATGTAGCGAACGGCAATTGCGCCTCCCGTTGAGTGTCCCCCGAGGGTAATATTCTGTAAATTAAGGGCTTCAATTACACAGCGAATATCATCCGCTATGGTATCGTAATCGTATCCTGTCCATGGCCTATCGGAATTTCCGAATCCTCTCTGGTCAATTCCTATACAGCGATATCCTAGCTTAGGCAGTTGATCAAACTGATATTCAAACATATCATGGCTTGCGGGCCAACCGTGGAGAAATAAAATTGTTTTACGGCCATCTGGGTTAAGGTCTTCTACATAAATTTTTACATTTGGTTCTACTTTAATATAGATTCCCACATAAAGCCCTCCCCTAAATCTAAAACTCTACATAATATGTTATGCGTTTGGTATTAATAGTGATACATTCGGTTCAGGGGCAGTGTAATATGTTCTCATAGACATCCAAAATAAGGTAAGCTACAATATTATTATCAGGTTCCTTCTTTATAAGAGCATATTCGTTCTTGACGTGTATTTGCTTTTGGAGGAGAATAGACAAAGATAATATTTTATATGGAATTTTGTAGGTGCAAGTGTAGAGAGTGGCAGTGTAACTTGGGAGGAGAAAAATATTCATAATTATGGAGATTGCAAAAAAATAGATAAAAAAATATCATTTTTTCAATTATTTAGCCACTGGTTTTACATCGGGGCAATATCTTTTGGAGGTGGTGCAGTCGTTCAATTTATGATTCAGGAGCGATTTATATATAGGCTGCGTTTATTAACAGAAGATGAATATACTGAAATTGTTGGAGTTGGGCAAATTACGCCTGGAATTAATATTTTGGCGTATACAATTCTCATTGGGCAGCGTTTAGCAGGATGGCGTGGTAGTCTCATTTCGGTTTTAGGTCTTGTATTACCGAGTGCGGCAATTACAATAGCACTATCGTCAATTTATCTTTTATTTAGCGATGTTCCAGCTGTTCAACATGCCTTACGTACCGCTTTTGCGGCTATTTTTGGCATATCGCTTATTACAAATTGGCGGAATATGAAGCCCATATTAAAAAAAGGGAAGCAAGTAGGTGGAATGTCTTTTATACTTTTATTGCTGGTTATTATTGTTACGGCATTTTTGTACCGTTTTGCAGGCGTTAGTGTAGTGTATCTATATGGAATAGGTGCGGCCATTGGTGCGATTGCTTATATACGCATGGGAAAGAGAAAGGCGTGATACCCATATTATGAAACGGTTATTATTCTTCATTATCATATTCAAGGCGGTTGTTTTGTCAACCGGTGGTTTTGGACCGCTGCCTATGTTACATGAGGACTTTATTGGACAGGGATGGGCTACGGAAAAAAATTTTACAGAGGCTCTAGCCATTGGTCAGATTGCGCCCGGACCGAATGGCCTTTGGGTTGTAAGCCTTGGGAAGTTTACCGGTGGGTCTTGTGGAGCTATATTGGCGGCTTTGGCACTTATAATACCACCTTTTTTGGTGCTTATAACGCGGCACTTTTATCAAAAATGGCGGCGGTATCCGGCAACAAATGGAATACTAGCAGGTATAGTTCTAGTTGTATCAAGTTTTAGTATAATTGTATTGGGAGATATTTTTTTTAAGAGTTCTCCCGATATATTCTTACTACTCGTTTGTCTACTGAGTGCTATTTTAGCAGCTTCACGCAAATTGTCGGCTAATGTCATACTTGTAGCTTCAAGTTTTGCCGGTATACTATTTTATGGTTTCTGAGTTTTTAGGACTCGTGGGGACGGTTCCAACGAGTCACAGTTTCGTAATAGAGATTAATGAGAGATTAAAAATGAAGACATAGAGGCAAGGCGGTGTCTATAACATAATAAATCAAGAGTCAAAGGCTTCGGACGGCGGTGTCAATAGATGGAACGCGGTCCAGATAGTACCGGAATATGCAGTGAAACTGTTGTCTACTTCTCCATATTGCTTGCTCGGAACTTCGTCGGTGAAATATGATAATACTTTCGAAATAGGCGACTGTAATAATTTACGCCTTCAAATCCGCACTGTAATGCTACTTCGGTAATATTAAGCTCATCTTTTTGCAAATATGCCAGCGATTTTTCGAGGCGCAGTTCATTAACATAATCCGTCAGTGTTTTCCCAGTAAGCTGTTTAAAAATCCGGCAGAAATAGAACACGGTAATGTTGGCTTTCGCGGCGAGATCTTTTGCGGTTATTTTTTCTGTGTAATGCGCGGCAATAAAATTAAGTGTTGCGTCAAACCGCTTAAGGCTGTTTACTTTAGAAGAAACTTCCTCACTCGACATAATCTTATGAATATGTCCTCTAAGCAGTAGGACAATTAATTGGTAAATGGAGGATTTTACTGCCAGTTCAAAACCTATTTTTTTGGTAAAATACTCGTCGATGGTTTTTTCTACGCATTTTAATACGTCCGTGTCATTTCGAATCAAATTAAGCAGTGTTATCCGATTTTGTGATAAGGGTGCGACATATTTCGTTTGGCATAAGTCTACTTGGTTACTAAATAGAAAAGGGAGATCAACGCGGATGACATAAACCTCTAAGTCGTCGGTGAGACTTTCCATATAATGCAGTTCATTGCTGTTGATTACAACAACATCCTTAGCGTATACGATAAAACGTTTCATGTTGCATTCCAGCATGGCGCTGCCGCAAATAAAGTAATACAGCTGCATATGCTCGTGCCAATGCGTTTTTATCTTGTGCCCGCGAGTTAAATCAGTTTTTAGAAAAATATCTACACCAAAATGAATATCCGGCATTTCTTTATAAAAGTAATCTTTATAATTTTTCATTCGCCAACTCCATGTCAATATTATGCTAAATATCAGCAACACAATTATAGCAACTAAGTAATTTTAAGACTATTATAGAACAAGAAACAGATCGTGTAAATTGCAAGACCGGGCTATCCTGAGATAGTTGCTTTTGCTGAATTTCTCTATGCCGGTTGTTACAATGATTTAATACAATGCCGCAGAAAAACAGAATAATCGGGAATTAGGCCCATTAATGTATAACGAGTGGGGCTAATTGACGTGGACATACCAAATGCGGTTGGAGTAATGGCAAGGCTGTAGAAATGATAAGTCTTGCCGCTTTTTTTATATTGACGAAATCAATAATTCATGCTAGCATACAGTCATAAGCATATACATGTTAATAACATATATATGCTTATGACTGTATGCTAGCCGTACAATGAATCCAGCTTATTGTATACAAAGCGGAGTTTAAGCAAATTGTTATTTTAAAAGGAGCGATTTTTTTATGAATGATGCATTGCCCGATAAGAGAAAGATCTTTACGCTATCTATTGCCCATTTACTCAATGACTGGTATATGAACTATATTCAGACTTTGCTGCCGTTTTTGGTAATGGCGGGGCTCAGTGTCAGCAAAGGCGCTTTTTTGGTATCGGCATTTACGATTACATCCTCTATCTTACAACCGATTTTCGGTTATCTGGTAGATCGGAGAAATCAGCGCTGGATGGTCTATGTGGGCACAATCTGGATGGCAGGGCTAGTTAGTCTTATTGGCCTGCTCAACAGCTATACGCTGCTGATTTTGGCTGCTGCGCTGTCCGGCCTGGGAACAGCCGGATTTCACCCGCAGGCATCAGCAATGGTTTCGGCAGTTAGCGGCAGCAAGAGAGGTTTCTTTCAGGCTTTTTTTACGGCAGCCGGAAATATTGGCTGGGCGCTGACGCCGGTCATGGTTGTGCCGTTTGTGGAGGCTTATGGGCTAAAATTTACGCCCCTGTTCATTATACCGGGAGTTGTCGTGGCCATATTGCTGTGGCATGCAGCGCCCAAGGCTTCAGCCAAGCCTAAAAGCGTACCTATGCCGCTCATGTCTGTTCTTCATGATTCTTGGACTGAACTTATAAAAGTTATAATCGTAGTAGCACTTCGTTCTTTAGCCTACTTCGGGTTAATTGCCTTTTTGCCGCTATATTTACAAACAACCAATGTTTCACTGAAAGTTGGCAGCTGGTTATTATTTATCATGTTGTTTTCCGGAGCTATGGGCGGCCTTGCCGGCGGATATCTGTCTGATTTATTTGGCAGAAAGCAGGTAATTGTAGGTTCACTGGTGTTGGCAAGTCCGCTGCTTTATTTATTTCTCAATACAGGCGGTTTTTTAAGCTATGTGTTCTTAGCCTTGGCTGGTGCGGCACTGCTGGCGTCATTTTCCGTGACGGTAGTGGCGGCGCAGGAGATTCTTAGTAAAAGTGCGGCTATGGCGTCAGGGCTAATGTTAGGTTTTGGAGTTGGCATTGGCGGCCTTGGCGTAGGAATTGTCGGTGTACTTGCGGAATATACAGGCCTTGCTTATGCTATTAACGTACTAATTTGGCTGCCAATCGCCGCAGGTGTGTTCGGGTTAACTATGAAGGGCAATATAAAACATTTGACGAATGCTGTTAATAGTTAGATTTAGAGAAATGTGAATTTAGGGAGAGTGTGTTACATGGCGGGAAAATCAAGAAGCGGGCAGGCTTATCGTCATACGCCCGCCTTCATTTTACTTTTTTTGGCACGTGAAGATCTGTATGGATCTGCGCTGTTAAAGGGTATGGAAAAAGAAATGCCCTGCTATCATACTGATAGTGCAATAATCTATCGTTCCTTGCGGGAACTGGAAAAAGAGGGAGCGGTGGAGTCGTATTGGGAAACAGATACTCAGGGACCGGCGCGGAAATGGTACAAAATAACGGCGAAGGGTTTGGAAAAACTCGCTGAGTTTAAAAATGACATTGAAATGCGTAAGGCAAATTTTGACTATTTTTTAGCTTCCTATAAAATTATAAAGGAAAAAAGCCAAAATAGCGAAGCTGCGGAGAAGATTAAAATATAATTTGCTGCTAATCTTAATTTGGATTCAATGAATTCTTCTATACACCCGTCCCCCTTTGCTCAGAAAATTCTTGACCTTAACATGGATGTCATACCTTACAATAAGCGAGAGGAGGGAAGAAGGATGAAGATAAAGGAACTGTCTATGCGGACAGGCGTCAGCCTGCGCTCGCTCAGGTATTATGAAAGCAAAAATTTGCTTGTGGTCAGGCGGCTCGAGAATAGCTACCGGGAATATGATGACAGCGCCGTCGAACGGGTCAAAAACATCCAGTTGTATTTAAGCCTAGGCCTGACCACGGATGAGATTGCCGAAATTATTGAATGCCCAGTGGGAATAGGCAGGGGGCGTCCGCTATGCCGTGCTGCTTATGCGCTTTATCAGGCTAAGCTGGCGGCAATAACCAGGCAAATTACTCTCCTCCAACAAGTACAGCAGGAATTGCGCACTCGTATTCAGGATTTTGTCGAAGCTGAGGGGGAGATAAGATGATTATCGACAGCCATGCACATGTTATGCAACCGCTGGCAAAGGAATTAGCATGGATGGACGAGGCTGGGATGGATAAAACCGTACTGTTTACTACCACGATCCACCCTGAGACAGCGACTAATCTGGACGAATTGTCAGGCGAGATTGAAAAGTTGTATGCTATGCTTGACGGTACACGTAATCCGGTGGAGGAAAGGATAAAATCCATTGAGAAGCTTACCAAAATAGTAAAGGACCATCCTGATAGATTTGTCGGCTTTGGTTCTATTCCTCAAGGATTATCCTATGAGGAAAATGGCAAGTGGCTTGATAACTATATCATAAAAAATGGTTTGCGTGGTGTGGGCGAACTTACGCCAGGCTCGGGTGAGGTCGGGAAACTGGAGTCGCTGTTTCAGGCGGCTGAGGACGCAGGGAGACTTCCGCTGTGGGTGCATGCTTTTTTACCCCTTACCTGGCGGGATATCAAGGAACTGTTAGAGCTTGCGCGGCACTATGCCTCCGTGCCGCTGATTCTGGGACATCTGGGCGGTCTGCACTGGCTTGAGACGCTAAAAGCAGTGCGGGATTTGCCAAGTGTATATTTGGATTTGTCGGCCGTCTACACGACTATGGCTCCGTCCTTTGCGGTTAAAGAATATCCCGAGCGCACGCTGTTTGCGTCAGACGCGCCTTTTACCTCGCCGCTGGCGGCGCGAAATCTACTTGAATCGTGCATCGAAGATGCCTATATGCGGGAGGGTGTGCTGGGCGGCAACATCGCCAAGCTGTTAAATCTATAGTAAAAAAGCTGGTATCTGAACTGAGCCAGGAAAAACAGACATTGCAAGAAAAGCCTCCAGTCGTAGGATGAAACTACGACTGGGGGCTTTTCTTTTCAGGAAAAAAGGGGGGGATGTTAAGCAATGTCATTAAGTTAAAGCATATAGGATAAATTTCCAAAAGAACCGAGTACGAAAAAAGCGTACCCGGTTCTTTTTTTTGTACAAAAAAGTTGACAACCAGACGAAAATATGCGGCGAAGCCCCTTGAATGAATACATTTTGGGAGGTTTCGCTCATGAATTTCTCTGAAAGCGTGAAACAGGTATTGTTGGGGAAAATACAGGAGATGGCAGCCTGTCCCGGAC
>JBDKTO010000005.1 GCA_039680175.1 Veillonellales bacterium
TAAAAGCCCCAGAGGGACCCGTATATTTGGGCCGGTAGCGAGAGAACTGCGTGAAAAAGACTTTATGAAGATTGTCTCGCTGGCGCCGGAAGTAATCTAAGCTAGGAGGTGTCCGGAATGTCAGAAAGCAATAAACTGCATGTTAAAAAAGGCGATACCGTAGTTGTTTTGTCCGGTAAGGACAAAGGCAAAAAAGGTAAAGTCATTGAAGCTCTGCCGAAAAAAGGTAAAGTCGTTGTTGAAGGTGTGAATAAAGTAAAACGTCACACTAAGGCGAGTCAAAAGCTGCCCCAAGGCGGTATCCTTACGAAAGAAGCAGCGCTGAATTCGGCAAAAGTGATGCTCGTTTGCCCGGAATGTAAAGAACCAACCCGTATTAAAAAATCGTCTCTGGCCAGTGGCACTTGGGCCCGTGTTTGTAAAAAATGCGGCGAAATTATTGATAAAGAAAAATAATCACGCGGAAAGGAGGTAACTCAACATGGCCAGATTAAAAGAAAAGTATACAAACGAAGTGGCTCAATCTTTAATGACGAAGTTCGGCTATCAAAATGTCATGGAGATTCCTAAAGTTGAAAAAGTTGTCCTTAACATGGGGGTCGGCGAAGCGGTTGGCAACCCGAAAGTGTTGGATGCGGCAGTAGGTGATATGACTCAGATTGCCGGACAAAGACCGATAGTAACCCGGGCTAAAAAATCAATTGCAGCATTTAAAATTCGTGAAGGAATGCCGATTGGGGCCAAAGTTACCCTTCGCGGCGAGCGGATGTATCAATTTTTGGATAAATTGTTCAACGTTGCGCTGCCGCGTGTGCGTGACTTTCGCGGCGTGAGTCCCCGGTCCTTTGACGGTCGCGGTAACTACACCATGGGCGTGAAAGAACAGCTTATATTCCCTGAAATTGAATATGATAAAATCGATAAAATTCGCGGAATGGATATCATCATTGTGACGACTGCTAAAACAGACGAAGAAGCGCGTGAGCTTTTAAAACTGATGGGTATGCCATTCAGCGCATAAAGGAGGGACACTTGTGGCCAAGAAGGCATTAATTGAAAAATGGAAGAACGGGTCAAAATTTAAAGTGCGCCATTACAATAGATGTAAAATTTGCGGACGTCCTCACGGATATCTGCGCAAGTTTGAAATGTGCCGTATTTGCTTTAGAGAACTGAGCTACAAAGGTGCCATTCCAGGGGTAACCAAAGCCAGCTGGTAGGAGTAACAGGAAGGAGGTATGTTCAAATGGTAATGACCGATCCAATTGCTGATATGCTTACACGTGTTCGCAATGCGAATTCCGTTTATCATGATAAAGTAGAAATACCGGCATCGAAAATTAAACAAGCGGTAGCACAGATTCTGAAAGATGAAGGCTTTATCAAAGATTTTGAAATGATCAAGGATGATAAGCAGGGCATGTTGCGGGTAAGTTTAAAATACGGTCCTAATCGGGAAAAAGTAATCACTGGAATTAAGCGCATTTCCAAACCGGGGCTTCGCGTATACGCCAAGAAAGACCAGATACCCCGCGTTCTGGGTGGCCTTGGTATTGCCATCATTTCAACTTCGCAGGGGATCATGACCGATAAACAAGCGCGTCAGGGCGGCCTTGGCGGCGAAGTAATCGCCTATGTTTGGTAAGTAGATTTTTTCTAGCTGGGAGGTGCACATATGTCGAGAATTGGTAAGATGCCAATTGCTGTTCCCGCGGGAGTGACCGTTGCGGTAGATGGCAATGTGGTATCGGTGAAAGGCCCAAAAGGCGAGCTGAGCCATACAGTTCCCCAGGATATGATTATTACTGTGGGAGAGAACGTCATCTCGGTTCAACGGCCTTCGGACGAAAAAAAGCATAGATCGCTGCACGGCCTGACTCGTACTTTGATTGCCAATATGGTTATTGGAGTAACGGAAGGCTTTAAGAAAACACTGGAGATTGCCGGTGTTGGATACAGAGCAGCAAAAGCAGGCAACAAATTGGCCTTGACCCTTGGTTTTTCTCACCCGTTGGAGATTGAGCCACCGCAAGGATTATCCATTGATGTTCCTGCTCCCAATAAAATTGTAATTTCCGGGATCAGCAAAGAAGCAGTCGGCGAGCTGGCTGCTAAAATTCGCGGCTATAGAGAACCTGAACCTTATAAAGGGAAAGGAATCAAATACGAAGGCGAAGTGGTCCGCCGCAAAGTCGGTAAAGCCGGCGGTAAAGGTAAGAAGTAGGATTTTAAGCGAAAGGAGTGAACACCTTGCTTCGTAAAGAAAATAAAAATGGTAATCGGCAGAGGCGTCATGCCAGAGTACGGAAAAACGTGATTGGTACGGCAGAGAAACCTCGTTTTAACGTATTTCGCAGTTTGAATCATATTTATGCGCAGATCATCAATGATGAAACCGGAACTACGCTGGCAGCGGCCAGCACAATGGATAAAGAATTAAGCGCAAGCTTGAAATACGGTGGCAATATCGAGGCAGCTAAAGCAGTAGGCGCCGCAGTTGCAAAACGCGCTTTAGCAAAAGGCGTAAACCAAGTGGTGTTTGACCGTGGAGGCTACATCTATCATGGTAGAGTAGCTGCATTGGCTCAGGCGGCACGTGAAGCAGGGCTGGAATTTTAGGAAAAAGGAGGTTAATCAATGGCCAGAATTGACTACACAACGCTTGAACTTAAAGAAAAGGTTGTGTTCATAAACAGAGTTGCCAAGGTTGTAAAAGGCGGTCGCCGCTTTTCATTCAGCGCACTGGTGGTTGTCGGTGATGAAAACGGACATGTCGGTGCCGGACTGGGAAAAGCCGGTGAAGTGCCGGAAGCAATTAGAAAAGGTATCGAAGATGCCAAGAAAAAGCTCATTAAAGTTCCGTTGGTTGGTACGACGATTCCTCACGAAATTTTAGGCATATTTGGCGCAGGCAGAGTTCTGCTGAAACCTGCTTCCGAAGGTACCGGTGTTATCGCCGGCGGGCCGGTTCGTGCCGTATTGGAACTTGCCGGCATTCATGACATTTTAACCAAGTCCCTGGGATCCTCCAACGCCAGCAACATGGTACATGCTACCATTAGCGGTTTGGAACAGCTGAAACGGGCAGAGAAAGTGGCGGAACTCCGTGGCAAAACGGTTCAGGAACTTTTGGGCTAAGGAGGAAAAAGAATGGCAAAAGTCAAAATTACTCTTACCAGAAGTCTGATTGGCAGGCCGGGGGATCAACGCGCTACCGTTAAGGCTCTGGGATTAGGTAAAGTAAACAGCTTTGTTGTGCAAGATGACAATCCGGCGATCAAAGGGATGATTCGCAAAGTTGAGCATCTTGTTACGGTAGAAGAAGTACAAGACTAGTTCAAGGAGGTGCTACAATGAAATTACACGAATTAGCTCCGGCGCCCGGTTCTAAAAAAGTGCGAACCCGTATAGGAAGGGGCCTTGGTTCCGGTCTTGGCAAAACAGCGGGTAAAGGGCATAAAGGGCAAAATGCACGTTCCGGTGGTGGAACTCGTCCCGGATTTGAAGGAGGTCAGATGCCGATTTATCGCCGGCTTCCCAAACGCGGCTTTTATAACAGATTCAGTAAAGAATATGCAGAAGTCAATGTTTCTGAGCTTAACCGCTTTGAAGATGGCGCGGTAGTAAATCCGGTCGCTTTAATTGAAGCCGGCGTACTGAAAAATGTTCATGACGGCGTTCGTATTTTGGGAAATGGCGAGATCACCAAACCGCTTACCGTAGTTGCCAATGGCTTTACTAAGTCAGCGGCGGAAAAAATTGCGGCTGCCGGCGGAAAAGTCGAGGTGATCTAGGTGCTTTCAGCCCTATCCAATATACTCAAGATTACTGAGCTCAGACAAAAAGTCGTGTTTACGCTGGCAATGTTTCTGGTATTCCGGGCCGGTACCCATGTTCCGGTTCCAGGCGTAGATGCTTCTGTGATTGAGCAACTGTTTACAAGCGGTAACTTGTTTGGTTTGCTTGATTTATTTTCAGGTGGCGCATTAAGCAAGTTTTCAGTGTTTGCCATGAGTATTACGCCTTATATCAATGCATCCATTATTATGCAACTCTTAACGGTCGTGGTGCCGAAGTTTGAGCAGTGGGCCAAAGAAGGCGAAGAAGGGCGAAAGAAGATTACTCAGATCACTCGTTACGGTACAGTGTTACTGGGGTTTATTCAGGCGCTTGGTATGGCTTTTGGTTTGAAAATGGCCGTCATTAACCCCGGAATCGGCTCGATATTGTTGATCGCTTTGACACTGACTGCCGGGACTACACTTTTGATGTGGATAGGCGAACAGATTACTGAAAAGGGTATCGGTAACGGAATCTCGTTAATCATCTTTGCCGGTATTGTTTCTCGGCTGCCTGATGGAATTGGGGTTATCTATAAATATCTGACAGCAGGCACCATTAGTTATTTTAATGTGTTGTTCTTTGCAATTATTGCGGTGGCAATGATCGTATTTGTAATTGCCATTACACAAGGCCAACGCAGAATTCCGGTTCAATATGCCAAACGGGTAGTTGGACGTAAAATGTATGGTGGACATTCCACACATATTCCGCTGAAAGTCAATCAGGCGGGTGTTATTCCGATAATCTTTGCGTCATCCGTGCTCATGTTTCCGGTAACCATTGCCCAGTTTATCGATGTTCCCTGGGTAAAAACGGTGGCAGATTGGTTTGCGTGGGGAACGCCGCTGCAGACAACTCTGTACGCGCTGCTTATTATCTTCTTCACGTATTTCTATACTGCGGTTACCTTAAACATATCGGATATGGCAGAGAACATGAAAAAATACGGTGGTTTTATTCCAGGACTGCGCCCGGGTAAACCGACCGCTGATTATTTGGACCGCGTTATGACCAGAATTACTCTTGCCGGTTCCATCTTCCTGGCATTAATCGCTATACTGCCAAACTTTGTAGTATGGGCAACCAGCATTCAAGGGGTATATTTTGGCGGTACCGCCCTCTTAATTGTGGTAGGCGTGGCGCTTGACACTATGAAGCAAATAGAAGCACTCATTTTAATGAGACACTATCAGGGCTTTATGAAGTAGGGAGGTAGAGCTGGTAATGTATATCCTATTGATGGGACCGCCTGGCGCCGGCAAAGGTACCCAGGCGGCTGAACTGGTAAAACAGTTTACGATTCCCCATATTTCTACCGGGGATATGTTTCGGGCGGCTGTGAAAGCAGGAACGGACCTTGGCAAACAGGCAAAAGCGTGCATGGATGCCGGACAATTGGTACCGGATAACGTTACTGTCGGTATCGTAAAAGAACGGCTGGCAGAGCCGGATTGTAAAACAGGCTTTATTCTGGACGGATTTCCCCGTACCCTTGAGCAGGCCAATGCCTTAAGCCTTACCCTTCAGGAGTTGGGAATCGTTCTTGACCGGGTTGTGAATATTGATGTTCCGGCGGAAGAATTGATTAGCCGGATTACCGGCCGCCGCATCTGTAAAGGCTGTGGGGCGACGTATCACGTTACTTTTCACCCCACCAAGACAGCAGGCAAATGCGATCATTGCAGCGGGGAAATTTATCAGCGGGATGATGATCGGGAAGAAACGGTTAAAAAGCGGCTGGAAGTGTATGCCGCACAAACCAAGCCGCTGATCCGCTATTATCAGGATAAAGGGCTGTATACGGAAATTGACGGTCGTCAAGGTATCGAGAAGGTTCTTAACGCTATTGTTGCCAGCTTGAGAGGCGCGTAGCAATGATCATCCTAAAATCGGATCGGGAACTCAATTATATGCGTGATGCCGGGAAAATCGTAGCGGAAACGCTGCAGGAGGTAAAAAAAGCAGTAAAGCCGGACGTCACAACGCTGGAACTGGATCGGATCGCCGAACAATATATTAAACACCGCGGCGCAATTCCTACCTTCAAGGGATATCATGGATATCCCGGTAACATTTGCGCATCGGTAAATGAAGAAGTTGTGCATGGCATTCCAGGGTTAAGAAAGTTAAAAACTGGAGATAATGTTAGTATTGATATTGGAGCGCTAATTAATGGCTATAATGGCGATGGTGCGATTACCGTCGGTGTCGGCGAATTAGATACCGAAGTACAGCAGCTTTTGGCGGTGACGGAAGCTTCCTTGTACAAAGGAATTGAAAAAGCCATTGAAGGTAACCGGCTGTACGACATCTCTCATGCAGTTCAATCTCATGCCGAGCAATATGGCTATGGGGTTGTGCGGGATTACGTCGGCCATGGTATCGGCCAGAAAATGCATGAAGATCCGCAGATCCCCAATTATGGAACTCCTGGCCATGGTCCGCGATTGAAATCTGGTATGACATTAGCAATAGAGCCGATGATTAATCTGGGTACACATGAAGTAGAGACTCTTGACAATGATTGGACGGTAGTGACCTGTGACGGCAGGCGGTCGGCTCACTTTGAGCACACTGTCGCTGTTACGGAGGGGAAACCGGAGATTCTGACCAAATTGTAGGAGGAAGGCCTGTGTCAGCTCAGCAGATTGCAGTCGGTCAACTGGTGATCAGTACAGCCGGCCGCGATACAGGTCAGGTATATGTGGTCATTGGGTATGGCAGGGGGCAGATTTTGCTATTGGCTGATGGGAAAAAACGCCAGTTGGCCAAACCCAAACAGAAAAATGTCCGGCATATCAATGTTTTAGAAGCTATTGCGGGAAATGTAGCGGATAAACTGAAGACCGGCGCTTGCGTCACGAATGAAGAAATCCGTCGCAGTATCCACATTGTTGTATCAATGAAATAATAATTCAAAAGCGGACGAGGAGGGAGAGATCTCGTGTCCAAACAAGATGTAATAGAGGTTGAAGGTACGGTTGTCGAAGCATTGCCTAACGCCATGTTTCAGGTGAAACTGGAAAATGATCATATTGTGCTGGCTCATGTATCCGGTAAAATCAGAATGAATTTCATCCGCATTTTACCAGGTGATAAGGTCACCTTAGAACTAACGCCTTATGATTTGAATCGCGGCCGTATTACTTACCGTTTTAAATAGTTACACTGCGGTGAAACCGCGTCACAAAAAGGAGGGCAAAACAAATGAAAGTGAGACCATCGGTCAAGCCCATTTGTGAAAAATGCAAGATCATTAAGCGTAAAGGCCATGTAATGGTGATTTGCGAAAATCCCAAGCATAAACAAAAACAAGGGTAGGGGGTGGACAATAGATGGCACGTATTGCCGGTGTAGATTTGCCACGTGACAAACGAATTGAGATTGCATTAACCTATATCTTTGGGATCGGACTTACTCTGTCCAAAGAAATATTGGCTGCTACTGGTATTAATCCTGATACGCGGACCCGTGATCTGACGGAAGAAGAAGTTTCCAAACTGCGTGAGACGATTGATAAGAATTACAAAGTAGAAGGAGACTTGCGTCGGGAAGAGTCCCTGAACATTAAGCGCTTGATTGAAATTGGTTCCTATCGCGGTAGAAGACATCGTATAGGCTTGCCGGTGCGCGGGCAAAAGACAAAAACAAATGCCCGCACCCGTAAAGGTCCTAAAAAAACAGTTGGCGCTAGAAAGAAAAAAGTATAAAGAAGGAGGGATAAAGATTGGTTGCGAAAAGAGTCGTTAGAACGAAAAGAAAAGAACGTAAAAATATTGAGCATGGTGTAGCCCATATCCGTTCCACATTCAATAACACCATCGTTACAATTACCGATACAAAAGGCAATGCCCTTTCCTGGGCAAGTGCCGGCGGACTTGGCTTTAGGGGTTCTCGTAAAAGCACGCCTTTTGCCGCGCAAATGGCAGCTGAAACCGCAGCAAAAGCGGCTATGGAACACGGCTTGAAGCAAATTGAGGTTTTTGTTAAAGGACCGGGATCAGGCCGTGAAGCAGCGATTCGATCGCTGCAGGCAGCTGGTCTGGAAGTAAATCTGATTAAGGATTGCACGCCAATTCCCCATAATGGCTGCCGTCCGCCTAAGCGGAGAAGAGTATAAGGAATTCGGGAGGTGTGAAACAAGAATGGCAAGATATACAGGACCTGTTTGCCGGCAATGCCGCCGGGAAGGTGTAAAACTATATCTCAAAGGTGACAAATGCTACAGTGATAAATGCGCATTTTCGAAACGGGGATACGGACCAGGCCAGCATGGCCAAGGCCGTAAAAAAGTTTCCGAATATGGGATTCAGTTAAGAGAAAAACAAAAGGCGCGCCGCGTTTATGGTATTTTGGAACGTCAATTTCGGAACTATTTTGCCAAAGCGGAGCATCAAAAAGGCATCACCGGTGAAAATTTACTGATTATGCTGGAAAGAAGGCTGGACAATGTAGTGTATCGTCTTGGCTTCGCTTTCAGCCGCAGTCAGGCCAGACAGCTGGTTCGCCACGGACATTTTACCGTTAACGGCCGCCGGGTGAATATTCCGTCCTATCTGGTAAAAGCCGACGATGTTGTTCAGATTCATGAAAGCAGCAAAGAATCGCCGCTGATTAAAGAAATCGCGGAAGGCCTCAGTCAAAAAACGGTTGCATCGTGGCTTGAAATGTCCGCCCAGGATATGAGCGGTAAAGTGGTACGCTATCCCACCCGGGAGGAAATCGATATTCCGATTCAAGAACATCTGATTGTTGAATTGTACTCCAGATAACACACCCGCGATCGTGGGTATAGCGTAACTGAGCAGTGCGCAAAGAGGAGGATTTTTCCAGATGATCGAAATCGAAAAACCGAAGATCGAAATAGTGGAAATAAGTGAAGACAGCCGCTATGGCAAGTTTGTTTGCGAGCCGCTGGAAAGAGGTTACGGTACTACGCTGGGCAACAGCCTGCGTCGAATACTATTATCCTCTTTGCCTGGGGCTGCGGTTACCTCGGTTCAGATTGAGGGCGTACTTCACGAATTTTCCACAATCCCCGGTGTTCGGGAAGACGTTACCGACATTATTTTGAATTTGAAACAACTGTATTTAAAGTCGTACAGTGACGAACCGGTAGTATTGCGGGTGGAAATGAGCGGCGCAGGCGAAGTTACGGCCGGAGACATCCTTGCCAATCCTGACGTTGAGATTTTAAACCCCGAACTGCATTTGGCCACCGTTGATGACAGCGGCACACTGAAAATGGAAATTTCCGTTGAACGCGGCCGCGGTTATGTTCCGTCTGATAAAAACAAAAAACCCGATCAGGTTATCGGAGTCATACCCATTGATTCCATCTTTTCACCTATCCAGAGAGTTAACTATCAAATAACGGATACGCGTGTCGGTAACGTTACAGATTACGACAAATTAACACTGGAAATGTGGACGGATGGCAGCATTCGGCCGGAAGAGGCGATCAGCAAGGCTGCCGGTATTATGATAGCGCATTTGAAGCTGTTTCAGAACATGGCCGGAACCCCGCCGGAAGAGGAAGGGGCGGGAGGAACATTTACCGAAGTGCCGGAGGAGCCCGGATCCAAGACGATGGAAATGACGATTGAGGATTTGGACCTGTCGGTACGTTCTTATAATTGTTTAAAACGGGCCGGAATTAACACGGTAGCGGAACTAGTGCAGAAAAGTGAAGAAGATATGATGAAAGTGCGTAACCTGGGTCGTAAATCATTAGAAGAAGTGAAGAAAAAGCTAATAGAACTAGGGTTATCACTGACCGAATTTGAGGAGTAAAAAGAGGAGGGAAGAGTATGGCCTACAGAAAGTTAGGACGTGACACCAGTGCGCGCAAAGCGCTGTTTCGCAGCATCTTGACTTCCTTCTTTGCATGCGAGCGAATTGAAACAACGGAAGCGAAGGCGAAGGAAATCAGCGGCTTGGCTGAAAAAATGATTACCCTGGCCAAGCGCGGTGATTTGCATGCCCGCCGTCAAGTTTTATCACAGCTCATGGACGAAGAAGTTACAACGAAGCTATTTGATACAATTGCACCGAAATATGTTGATCGTCAGGGCGGCTACACCCGGGTTTTAAAATTAGGGCCGCGTCGCGGTGATGCTGCGCCGATGGCAATACTGGAATTGGTGTAAAATGGAGAAGACGACCACTCGGTCGTCTTTCTTGCTATTGTAGGATAGGGGAAAGACTATGGGAGAACTGATTCGTATTGAGAATATGAGCCATGCTTACACCGGAACCGGCGAGGGTGAAGTCAAGGCTCTGGATAATGTATCCTTATCGGTCAATCAAGGCGAATTTGTGGCGATTATCGGCGCCAACGGATCGGGGAAATCTACTTTGGCAAAGCATCTGAATGCTCTGCTGCTGCCTTCGGCAGGCGACTGCGTCATTGCCGGCATGAACACCAAAGACGCCGAACAATTATGGCAGATTCGCCAGACAGTGGGTATGGTATTTCAAAATCCGGACAACCAGATCGTAGCCACAATCGTGGAAGAAGATATAGCATTTGGACCGGAGAATTTAGCGGTTCCTTCAGCCGAGATTGTCGAACGGGTCAATACAGCTTTAGACCTTGTCGGAATGACGGATTACCGGCTGCATGCTCCGCATTTGTTGTCCGGCGGGCAGAAGCAGCGGGTAGCCATTGCCGGCGTTCTGGCCATGCAGTCACAATGCCTTGTTTTGGACGAACCGACCGCCATGCTGGATCCCCGAGGCCGGCAGGAGGTATTGGCGACCGTAAGCCGTCTGAATCGGGAAGCTGCCATTACGGTCGTTTATATTACTCATTTCATGGAAGAGGCGGTTGCTGCCGACAGAGTCATTGTCATGGAAAAGGGTAAAATCGCTTTTTCCGGCAGCCCGGCGGCAGTGTTCAGTCAGGTGAACCGGTTAAAGAGTTTGGGGTTGGAGGCACCGGTGGCAGCGGAAGTGGCTCAGCGTCTGCGCCAGGCGGGAGTGGTTCTGCCGGAGACGATTATTACCGATGAAGAATTGGCGGTGGCATTATGTCCATAACTTTACAGCATGTCACTTATACTTATATGCCGGGTACTCCTTATGAACAAACCGCATTGCAGGATATTAATCTTGAAATAGCAAGCGGCGAGTTTGTGGGAATCATCGGTCATACCGGGTCGGGAAAATCAACCCTGATACAGCATTTAAACGGCCTTTTAAAACCGTCCCGGGGATCGGTTGCGGTTGACGGCATTGATCTCCAGCAAAAGGGATCGTCCGCCAAGCGTGCCAGACGAAAGGTCGGAATGGTGTTTCAATATCCTGAGCATCAGTTATTTGAAGAAACGATTTATGACGATATAGCCTTTGGACCCCGCAATCTGGGAGCCGACGACGAAGCGGTGGAAGGACGGGTGCAGCGGGCTATGGAATTTGTCGGCCTGGATTATGATTCTTTTGCCAAGCGGTCGCCCTTTAATCTAAGCGGCGGCCAGATGCGGCGGGTAGCTATTGCCGGCGTGATTGCCCTGGAGCCGGAATATCTGGTATTGGATGAGCCGTCTGCCGGTTTGGATCCAAAAGGCCGGGGTGAAATATTCGGTCAGATACTGGAATTATATCAAAATACAGGAATGACGGTAGTACTGGTGACCCATAATATGGAAGATATCGCCCGCATGGCCAATCGGCTTATCGTCATGAATCAGGGGAGAATTTGTCTGGACGGGCTGCCTCAGGATATTTTTCGCCATTCACAGCAGGCTTTACGGGAAGCAGGAGTGGATGTTCCCCGGGTTACCGCTTTGCTGGAGATGTTAAACAGCAGAGGAATGAAGGTGGATGACGCGGCCACGACCGTGGAGGAAGCGGCCGCGTCCATCCTGCAGGCCATAGGGGGGAGAAAATCATGCTGACCGATATCATGCTGGGACAGTATTTCCCCGGCGATTCCCTGATTCACCGGCTGGATCCCCGTACAAAAATACTATTCACACTTTCTTTTATCAGCAGCATCTTTTTGGCGGAAAGCTCTTTTTCTTATCTGTCCCTTACCGCCTTTATTGTCATCCTGGTGCTGATTTCCCGTATTCCCCTGGGGATGGTGCTTAAATCCCTGAAGCCGTTATGGATGATTGTAGCCCTGACCCTAGCCATTCATCTGGTTACGACACCGGGAACCGTTCTTTATTCCTGGGGGCCGGTAGCGGTAACCCAGGAAGGAGTTCGTCAGGGACTGTTAATGTCTGCCAGACTGGTTTTTCTGATTATCGTTTCCTCCCTGCTGACCTTTACAACTTCTCCCATCGCCCTGACCGACGGGATTGAGCAATTGTTGACTCCATTTAAAAAATTTGGTCTGCCGGCTCACGAATTGGCTATGATGATGACAATTGCCCTGCGGTTTATTCCCACACTGCTGGAAGAAACCGATCGAATTATTAAAGCGCAGACTGCCAGAGGCGCTGATTTTACTTCCGGCAGTATTATCCGGCGGGCGAAAAACATGGTCCCGATTCTTGTACCGCTGTTCATCAGCGCTTTCCGGCGAGCGGATGAGCTGGCGACTGCTATGGAGGCTCGTTGCTACCGGGGGGGAGAAGGCCGGACCCGGATGAAGGAAATGATGTTTGACCGGGCGGATTGGCTGGCTTTCGCCGTGACCATCGCTTTTATCGGATTATTGCTGGCATTACGGCTGACAGGCAGGTAGGCGGAATGAGAAATATTAAACTGGTCGTCGCTTACGACGGTACAGATTATCATGGCTTTCAACGTCAGAAAAATGCTGTTACCGTGCAGGAAGTTTTGGAAGAACAATTGAGTAAGATTTTTGGCCATGGGATAAAACTTAACGCTGCCGGACGAACCGATACCGGAGTGCACGCTTTTGGTCAGGTGGTCAATTTTATGACTGACGGCAGAATTCCGGCGGATAAAATTCCCCTGGCGGCTAAAGGTGTGCTGCCGGCCGATATCGTAGTACGATCGGCTGAGATTGCCGGTGAAGGATTTCATGCCCGAAAGTCTGCTGTAAGCAAAATTTATTGCTATCAGATTTATCAGGAACCGGTTTGCAGCCCTTTTTTTCGCAATTATGCTTGGCAGATCAATCAACCGCTGGATATAGGGGCTATGCACCAGGCTGCTCAAATTCTTCTGGGAACTCATGATTTTTCCGCTTTCCGGGCCGCCGGTGGGGAAACCATCAATCCGGTCAGAACGATTCTCATGGCCTGCTGCAAGCAAACGGGCAGCCGAATCAGTTTTTCTTTGCAAGGAACCGGTTTTCTTTATCACATGGTTCGCAATATAGTGGGCACACTCATTGATGTCGGGTTAAAACGCATGACTGTGAATGATTTTACCGCAGTATTAGCGGGGCGGGATCGGAAAGCCGCCGGCATTACGGCACCGCCTCAGGGGCTGTATTTAAAGGAAGTATTTTATTAAAGTCCTTGACATTAACCTGTCCATTTATTACAATGTTCTTATGAGATTTTTGCCATGATTTCCACTAGCCCCGGATCTCAGGGATTTAAAAATCGCTTGTTTTCGTAATGCTTGTGACAAGGAGGGATATCGAATGAAAACTTTTATGGCAAACGCTGCCACTGTAGAACGTAAATGGTATGTTGTAGATGCAGATGGTAAAACATTAGGCAGATTGGCTGTCGAAGTTGCTAAAGTACTTCGCGGCAAAAATAAACCGACTTTTACTCCCCATGTTGATACCGGTGATCATGTCATCGTCATCAATGCTGAGAAAGTTCAGCTGACTGGTAAAAAATTGCTTCAAAAAACGTATTTTCGTCATTCCGGCTATCCGGGTGGAACTACCTTTACTACGGCCGGCAAAATGATGGCGGAAAGACCGGAAAGAGTCATCGAATTAGCGGTGAAAGGCATGCTGCCGAAAAACAGCCTAGGCCGTCAAATGTACCGCAAGCTGAATGTATATCGCGGTGCTGTCCATCCGCATGCTGCGCAGCAGCCGGAAGTATTGGAACTGGATATCAGATAATACCGGAAAGGAGGAACATAATATGGCATTAGTGAACTACTACGGCACAGGCCGCAGAAAAACTTCGGTTGCCAGAGTTCGTCTGGTTCCGGGAGAAGGCAATATTATCATTAACGGTCGTCCGCTGGTTGAATATTTCGGTTTAAAAACCCTTGAACTGGTTGTAAAGCAACCGCTGAATCTGACTGAGACTGTTGGTAAGTACGATGTGCTTGCCAAAGTGGAGGGCGGCGGTCCTTCCGGACAGGCCGGCGCAGTTCGGCACGGCATTTCCCGTGCGCTGCTTCGCGTTGACGGCGAATATCGTCCCGCTTTGAAAAAAGCCGGATTATTGACTCGTGATCCCCGGGAAAAAGAGCGCCGCAAATACGGCCTCAAAAAAGCCCGCAAAGCTTCTCAGTTTTCCAAACGTTAATTTTATTGTTATCAGGGCCCAGGAGATTTTTCCTGGGCTTTTGCTTTCAACTGCAAAAATAATCCTGCTTATAAGCAGGATTATTTTACTGAAAAGTATAATAAAAAGGAATATAATAATAGGCAGAGGTAAAAAACAGATGGAGGAATGATGATGAAGAGACTAGCAGTTTTTCTTTTGTTTTTGATGATGATTTGTACCAGCGGAGTCGCTTTCGCCGGGTTGGATGATACCCGGGCTTCGATGGAAAGCCAGTACGGTGATTACCGCATGGTGATTGATACGGATAATCAGATGTGGACAAAAAGCGAGTGGGATCAAAAAGGGCAGTTCCGGGAAAAAGCCGCCGCTTATACCTATTCTTTCAGCCGCCAGAAACTGGGCTTTGAGCTGGAAGCATCGTATAATGGCAAAACACCTCAGTCAACTGTAATTGCTCAGCGCTTTACACCTAATATGTCGATTACGGTAAAAGAATTTAAAAATTATTTTCCCGAAATTTACAGCTTAATTGCATCACCGCACGCTCAGGCCTTCGCCAGCAGCAGACAAGTAACCCGTCAGTTCCAGGAACTGCAGTCGCCGGTGACGATGGGGATTCTGGTAAAGGAAGCGCCGGCAACGCAGAAAGGCTATTATACTTTGCTGGCATTTAACATCCAGGATGAAGGCCGCTTGATCAAAGACCCAAAATTTATTGATGCCAATACATATATAAGGGAATTTACGATTGAGCGGGTCTTTCAAAAGACGGCAGTCGATTCTTTGGAATCCGGCGAATGGCAGCCGATAAAGAATTATTTTTAATAAAGCGAAGCAACAGGATTGCTGCATAATGAGCGCAGCAATCCTGTTGCTTTATAGACGGCAGTTTCCAGCCATGGGGCGGAACGGCGCACCGGCGTCTTTTTCTACCGTGCCAATCGAATCGGAACCAGTTTGGCCTCTGCGGCTGATTCGGGTCCAATATAACCATTGCGGACCATAGCGGCTAACACGACTGCCTGCCGTTGTTTGGCAGCGTTAAAATCCACATAGGGCGAAATGAGAGAGGGAGCGTTGGGCAGTCCCGCCAGCATGGCCGATTCCGCTAAATTCAATTTGTTTGGCGTTTTGCCAAAGTAAGTTTTAGCTGCGTCGCCGATGCCGTAGGTTCCTGAGCCGAAGTAAACAGTATTTAGATACATTTCAAGAATTTCTTCTTTTGAATACCGCAGCTCCAGATCAACGGCCAGGATGACTTCCTCGACTTTTCGTTCCAGGGAACGGTCCTGGGTGAGAAATAAGTTTCTGGCTAATTGCTGGGTGATGGTGCTGCCGCCTTCGGCAATACTTCCCACCTGCATATTGACCAAGGTGGCCCGGAGAATCCCTTCGATATCAAAACCAAAGTGACGGTAAAACCGGCTGTCTTCTACAGCGATGATAGACTGCTGCATGGGTAGGGGAATGTCTTGTATTTTGACCATTTTTTGATTTCCCAGCTTAGCATTCACGGCGCTTTTCAACGCGATAATGCGATAGATCCGGTCATAGGCGCCGCTCAGACTGCCGGATACAATTTCAGTTTTCACAACGGCAGAAGCGGGAAAGGTTTTATGAATAAATAAATTGCCGCCGGACCACCAAAAGGCGGTGCAAAATATAAGCAGCAGCAAAAACCAAAATTTACGGCTGAACATAAAGTCCTCCTTTGGACAGTAGTATAACAACTTACCACTATATTCTACCTTACTTGTCTTTTTTTTTCTATAGCTTCCTAGCACGCAGCTTTAAGGCGATTTCCCTTCAATTCAACAGCAAAAGTTGGGTATAGATGGATAAAATTCGGCATAAAGTGATATTAAATCCAGGTGGGGGGAATTGTGATGCGGATTTTATCACTGAGCCGGCGGAATCTGCAGAAAGTCGCGCTGCTCAGCGTTGCGGTTGTTGCACTGAATTTATTGGCGCTGCGGTATCTGGTACTTGACGACGTTGACGATGTCGATTTAACCTTGCTATCAGGCCATGTCGTTGCCTTGGATCCCGGACATGGGGGAATTGACAGCGGTGCCAGAGCGAATGGCTTTAGGGAAAAAGACATCACCATGGCGATTGCGGAAAAGCTTACAGTCATATTACAGGAAAATGGCGCTCAAGTATTTTTAACTCGTGACAGTGATGTGGATTATTATACTCCGGGCAAAGGGGGCAAGCGCAATGATCTGATGAAGCGGGTGGAAATAATCGAAGCATCCGGTGCCCAGGTGTATGTCAGTATTCATTGTAATGCCATCCAAGCCCGACGGTTATCCGGGGCTCAGGTATTTTACAGTCCTAAACTGGAAGAA
Source organism: Veillonellales bacterium (assembly GCA_039680175.1). Classification (NCBI taxonomy): domain Bacteria; kingdom Bacillati; phylum Bacillota; class Negativicutes; order Veillonellales; species Veillonellales bacterium. Next base: position 16,598 of record JBDKTO010000005.1, read on the forward strand.
AATAAAATGCTGGCGGAAGGAGTACAGCGGGCGCTAAAAAAATTTCCTCCCGGGAATAAACGTCAGGCGAAGCAGGATTTGCACATTTTAGTGTTGAATGCAATGAATAGACCAGGCATCCTGGTAGAAGCCGGGTATCTGACGAATCAAACAGAAGCCGGCTTGCTGGCTGACAGCGGTTATCAGCAAAAACTGGCAGAGCAGATTGCTAAAGGGCTGGCGTATCATTTCAGCCAAAATGCGGGAAGATAGCTTTAGAGCGAATTTGTCTGCTAAGGACAAAAGATCCCCGGCCGTAGAGGACGGGGATTTTATAGGCTGTTAACGCGATAAAGGATGCTTTTTTGGTTCTAAAAGGAGTGATATTGTGACGAAATTAGTTGATTGTGCGCTAATGCCCCATCCGCCCATCATGATTCCGGAAATAGGCGGCAGCGAGCTGAAAAAAATTCAGGCGACTGTTACGGCGGCTGAGCGGGTGGCGCAAATCATCAAAGAGGATAACCCGCAAACAGTTGTGATCATCACCCCCCATGGCCCGGCTTTTAAGGATGCCGCCAGTATTAGCGTCCATCCCCGGCTGAAGGGGAATCTGAGTGCTTTTGGCGTGCCTGATGTGTCGGTGGGATTTGAAACCGATGGTTTGCTGATTCGGCATATTTTGAAACAGACCAAGCGGCTGGGAGTTAATTTGGTGGAACTGACCGATGATCTGGCCAAGAGTTACCGGTTCCGGCTGGAACTGGATCACGGTGCCGTCATACCACTCTATTATTTACATAAAGCAGGCTTTAAGGGACAACTTGTTCACTTGTCCATCGGCAGGCTGCCTTATGAAGAAATGTATACCTTTGGCAAAGCGGTCCAGGCGGCGATTGGAGCCTTGGACAAGCGAGTCGCTGTCATCGCCTCAGGGGATTTATCACACCGCCTGACAGTGGATGCACCGGCAGGCTACAGCCCCCGGGGGAAAGAATTCGACAGTCAGGTGTTAAGTGCCGTAAAGGATTTGGATGTAAAAACGCTGTTTCATATAGAGCCCGCTTTGGTAGAGGCGGCCGGAGAATGCGGCCTTCGTCCCATTTTCTTTTTGCTGGGCGTTGTTGGCGGCTTAGCAACTCAGACGGAAATTTTATCTTATGAAGGACCTTTTGGCGTAGGGTATGCTGTGGCACTGGTTCGTTTGCAGTCGGCTGAAAAGGGAGACGATGGCAATGCCCGCTGAAAGTGCACCGGTTGTCCTGGCAAGGGAAAGTCTGACTTATTATTTGACAAACAACCGGCCGATGCTTCTGCCGGCAAAGCTGGCACCTGAATTAAGCGGACAGGCCGGGGTATTTGTCTCATTGAAGAAAAATGGCCGGCTGCGAGGCTGTATCGGCACTTTTCAGCCGACAACCGCTGCTATCGGCGCCGAAATTATCCAAAATGCCATTAGCGCCGGGACGGAAGATCCCCGGTTTCCGGCGGTAAAGCTGGCAGAACTAGCTGACATCACGATATCAGTGGATGTTTTGGCAGCCCCCGAGGCGGTTGACAGTCCGGCACAGCTTGATCCGCAAAAATACGGAATTATTGTCCGGCGGGGCAGCCGTCGGGGACTTCTCCTGCCGATGCTGGCGGGAGTCGATACGGTGGCGGAACAGATTGCCATTGCCCGGGAAAAAGCCGGCATTTCACCAGGGGAAGAAATCGAATTATACCGGTTTACCGTTACCCGATATACTTGACGGCAGGTGATTTGAATGCGGGAAGCTATGTATTATCAGCCACAGGCAGCAGGCGTAGCGGCCTGTGGGCTATGTCCGAAAGGCTGTATGATTGGTGAAGGCGGAGCGGGATTTTGCCGGGTTCGCAAAAATACCGGCGGCAAATTGTTTACGGAAAACTATGGACAGGTATCCTCTTATGCGTTAGATCCAATCGAAAAAAAACCGCTGTATCATTTCTATCCCGGCAGCTATATTCTGTCTCTCGGTACCTGGGGTTGTAATTTTTCCTGCCGGTTTTGCCAGAACTGGCAGATTTCCCAGACCAGTCCCCACACGCTGGAGCTTTTGCCGGAAGCTGCGGTCCGGCTGGCCAGGGAGCAGGGTGAGAAGAATATCGGCTTGGCCTTTACCTATTCCGAACCAACGGTCTGGTATGAATATATTTTGGATACTGCCCAGGCTTGTCGCCGGCAGGGATTAAAAACCGTATTGGTAACCAACGGATATATCAATCCGGAACCCCTTGACAAGCTTTTGCCTTATATCGACGCTATGAATATTGACGTAAAAGCGTTTAACCCGGAATTTTACCGGCAAATCTGCGCCGGCAGTTTAGCCGACGTGAAGCAAACGGTAGAAAGAGCGGCGGGCCGCTGTCATGTGGAGATTACTACGCTGCTGATTCCGGGACTGAATGATGGGGCGGGGGAACTGAAGAAACTGGCACAATGGCTGTCGGGAATTGATCCGGCTATTCCTTTGCATTTTTCCCGCTATTTTCCCAATTATCGGCTGGATGTACCGCCGACACCCCTGGATACGATGGAGCAGGCCAGGGAGGTTGCCGGCCGTTTTTTGTCTTATGTATATCTTGGCAATGTGGGCTTGCAGGCGGGAAATACGTATTGTCCGGACTGCGGCTGTTTGGTTATTGACCGTACCCGGCGCCAGAGCTTGCTGACCGGAGACAAAAAATGCCCCCAATGCGGCAGCTTGTCGGCAATTACCGGCGAGATCCGCTATTGATCCTAATAAATAAAGCGATTATAAAATATTTCTTGCATTAATATTCAATCATAATGTATAATTATTAAAGCAAAGGAGGTTGGTTATTCATGAAGGTTAGTATTATCGGGGCAACCGGTTATACCGGAGAAGAATTACTTCGGCTGTTAAGCCGTCATCCGGCAGTCGAAATTACCCATATTACATCCGAAAGTCATACAGGAACACCTATCAGTGATATATATCCTCATCTTACCCGCTTCCAGGGGAAAAAGCTGGAAAGCTTGCAGCAGCTTGACAGCATCGCTGCCGACAGCGATGCTGTATTTATCGGTCTGCCTCACGGCCATGCTATGGCAGTCGGCAAGCAGCTGGCAGGTACGGGGGTTAAAATTATCGATCTGGGGGCGGATTACCGGTTCCGTGATCCGGCAGTATATGAACAGTGGTATAAAGTCCCCCATACTCATCCTGAGGCGCAGGCAGTGTACGGGCTGACCGAATTATATCGTGAACAGATCAAGCGGGCTGCCATCGTTGGCAACCCCGGCTGCTTTACAACCGCCAGTATTCTGGCCTTGGCGCCCTTGGTCAAAAACGGTTTGATTGCGTTAAACAGTATTATCGTGGATGCCAAATCCGGCGTGTCGGGTGCCGGCCGGGGACTCAGTCTCAACAACCACTTCACCGAGGCTTTTGAAAATGTAAAGGCTTATAACATTGGCGGTCATCGCCACACGCCGGAAATAGAGCAGGCGCTGGCAGAACTGTCCGGCAGTGAAGTAGTGATTAGCTTTACGCCTCATCTTATCCCCATGGCCAGAGGTATACTCAGCACCTGCTATGGGACGCTGAAGCCGGGGGTAGCACCGGAAGCCGTGGATGAAGCCTATACGGCATTTTATGAAGATGAATTTTTTATTCGCCTGCTGGGACGGGGCGGCTATCCGTCTACGAAATTTACCCGGGGCTCAAACTTCTGCGATATTGGCTGGCATGTTGACAGCCGCACTAACCGGGTGATTGCTCTGTCTGCTATTGATAATCTGGTCAAAGGCGCTGCCGGTCAGGCAGTACAAAATTTTAACGTATTATTTGGTTTGGACGAGAAAAGCGGCTTGGAACAGGCCCCGCTGTATCCGTGAGAATAGCAGTTGGCTATGGGCACTTGGCACTTAGCGAAGTAATAGAAGATAAAGGAAGTCAGCCTCTATGCCCTTAGCCAAGTCCCCAGTTCCAACTCCCAAGTCCCAAGTGCCATGAGCTATGAGCCATGAGCTATGCGCCATGAGCCAAGTCCCCCGTCCCAAGTTCCAAGTCCCAAGTCCCATGCGCCAATAGCCATACGCCAAAAACTATCAAACTAGAGTCTATATATTGGAGGTCATTATATGCTTAAACAAATACAGGGCGGTATTACCGAACCTAAAGGATTCAAGGCTGCCGGCGTCAAGGCCGGCATTAAAAAAAGCGGCAAGGAAGACTTAGCGATTATCTACAGTATCGTTCCGGCGGCGACAGCGGCAGTGTTTACTCAGAACGTAATGGCGGCTGCTCCCGTAATCGTATCCCGGAAGACGGTGGAAAATGGAACAGCATCCGCGATTGTGGTTAACTCAGGCTGCGCCAATGCCTGTACGGGAGAACAGGGCTTAGCAGATGCCAAGGCGATGGCCCATATTACGGCCTCCGAGCTGGGTATACAGGATGATGAAGTGCTGGTGGCATCCACCGGTATTATTGGAGTAACGATGCCGATGGACAAAATTTCCGCCGGAATTAAGAAAGCGGTAGCCGAACTGTCGGCAGACAACCACGAAAGTGCCAGACAGGCGATCCTGACTACCGATACTTTTCCCAAATCGGTAGTATGTGAGTTTCAATTAGGTGAGTATACCACCCGTATTGCCGGTATTGCCAAGGGGTCAGGGATGATTCAGCCCAATATGGCCACGATGCTGTCCTTTATTACCACCGATATTACCATTGCACCTGCTTTGCTGAAAAAAGCTTTGACGAAAGCGGTCGCTATTTCGTTTAATATGATTACCGTTGACGGGGATACAAGCACGAATGATATGGTAAGTGTCATGGCCAATGGAATGGCCGGCAATCCGGTTATTGACGACGAAAATAGTCCGGTATATCACAATTTCTATTTAGCGCTGGAGGCAGTCTGCATTTGTCTGGCTAAACAAGTTGCCCGGGACGGCGAAGGCGCCACCAAGTTTTTAGAAGTACAAGTAAAAGGCGCCAATGATTTTGCCGATGCCAAGAAAACAGCGATGGCCGTCGCCAGATCGCCGCTTGTCAAAACCGCATTCTTTGGTCAGGATCCTAACTGGGGCCGTATTTTGTGCGCTGTCGGTTATTCGGAAGCCGCTGTGGTGCCGGAAAAAACAGGGTTGACCATTGGCGGCATTCAGATTGTAGCAGGCGGTTTAGCGACCCAGTATGACGAAAAAGCGCTGCGGGCAGTGATGGCCGCCCATGACATCAGCATGACGGTTGATTTGGGCCTGGGCAGGGCGGAAGCCACCGTATGGACCTGCGATTTTTCCTACGAGTACGTAAAAATTAATGGGGAATACCATACCTGATCAGGGAGGAAGATGGTAATGACAAAAGCTTTGGAAAAAGCGGCGGTACTGATTGAAGCCTTGCCCTATCTGAGGAGATTTGCCGGCAAGACAATCATCGTCAAGTATGGCGGCAACGCCATGATCAACACCGAACTTAAGCACAGCGTCATTCAGGATATTATCCTGATGAAAACCGTGGGGATGCGGCCGGTGGTGGTTCATGGCGGCGGACCGGAAATTACCGGGATGCTGAAAAAAATGGGCAAGCAGTCGGAATTTGTCAGCGGCCTGCGGGTAACTGACGCGGAAACCGTGGCCATAGCGGAAATGGTGCTGGTGGGGAAAATCAATACGGAAATCGTCAGCCTGCTGAATCATCATGGTGCCAGAGCAGTAGGACTGAGCGGTAAGGATGCCGATCTGATTATTGCGAAGAAACATTTGGCCCAAGTCCATGAAAATGGACAAATCCGGCACGTGGATATCGGTTTTGTCGGTGAAGTGGAACAAATCAACACCGCTATAGTAAATACACTGCTCGATACCGGTTATATACCAGTGATTGCTCCTATCGGCATAGGCCGGGAAAACGAAAGCTATAATATTAACGCTGATTACGTAGCCGGTGAAATAGCCGGAGCCCTGGGGGCCGAAAAACTGATGCTGCTCACCGATGTGGAAGGAATTTACCGTGACTATCATGATAAAAGCAGCTTTATTTCCACCCTGAGTTTGACGGAGGCCAAGACTATGATTCAGCAGGGCAGCATTGACGGCGGGATGATTCCCAAAGTGGAATCTTGTATCCGGGCTCTGACCGGAGGCGCTGCCAAAACTCATATCATTGACGGCCGGCAGCCCCATTCCCTCTTGTTGGAGGTTTTTACAGCCAAAGGGATTGGGACGGAAGTGATTCAGTAAAAAATTTTTAGGGGGACGTTAAATTGGAGAAACAACAAGTGATGGAACTTGACCGGCAGTATTATATGCCGGTGTTTGCCCGTTATCCCATTGTACTGTCCCATGGCGAGGGACCCTATGTTTATGATAACGAGGGTAAAAAATATTTGGATTTTCTCGGCGGTATTGCCGTAAACGTACTGGGACACGGTCATCCCAAGCTGGTGGCGGCCATTGCCAGGCAGGCCGGCAGAATGATTCATTGCTCCAACTTATATTATACGGAAGAACAAGCCACCCTGGCGAAAACCTTAGCCGGCCTCAGCGGCATGGATCGGGTGTTTCTTGGCAACAGCGGCGCTGAAGCGAATGAAGGTGCGCTTAAGTTGGCCCGCAAATACGGCAAAACCATTGATGCGGGGAAAGTGGAGATTATTACCGCCGATCATTGCTTTCACGGACGGACGCTGGCGACATTAACGGCGACAGCTCAGCCCAAATATCAGCATGGCTATGAACCGCTGCCTCAAGGATTTCGTTATGTTCCTTACAATGATCTGGCAGCGCTGGAAGCAGCTATGTCAAAAAAGACGTGTGCGGTACTGCTGGAACCTATTCAGGGCGAGGGAGGCATTAATGTTCCTGACGACGGCTATTTGCCGGGGGTGCGGAAATTATGCGATCAGTACGGCGCGCTGCTGATCTTCGACGAGATTCAAAGCGGCATGGGGCGTACCGGAAAGCTATTCGCTTTTCAGAACTTCGACGTGATGCCGGACATTGTTACGATGGCAAAAGGGCTGGGCGGCGGTGTTCCCATTGGCGCCTTTTTGGCAAAAGAGAAGGTCGCTCAGGCCTTTAAGTCCGGCGATCATGGCACAACCTTTGGCGGCAATCCGCTGGCCTGTGCGGCGGCCAACGCGGTACTGGCGGTTATGGCGGACGAAAAGCTGCTGGATAATGCCAATAAAATGGGTGCTTACATGATCAGTGAATTGAAAAAGCTGCAGCAAAAGTATCCGGCCATTATCAGTGAGGTTCGCGGCAAAGGCTTGTTGATTGGCGCACAACTGGCCCTGCCGGGCCGGGAGATTGTCGAGCAGTGTTTGACAAAAGGAATTATTATCAATTGTACGGCAGGCAGTGTTCTCCGGTTTGTCCCGCCGTTAAATATTACAGAGCAGCACATTGATCAGGTCATTGCTACCATGGATCAAGTACTTAGCGGACAATAAGCTGCCGATGTGTACGCGGTGCAGGTAAGCGTGATATAATTGTAAAATGGGGGACATACCAATGAGTATGAAAGGAAAAGATTTATTATCGATTCATGATTTATCAATTGCGGAAGTGGACGAAATTCTGGATATGGCCCAAACTCTTAAGGCCAGACAGAAACAAGGCAAGAAACATAAACTGTTAAAAGGCAAAACCCTGGGGATGATCTTTCAGAAATCGTCCACCCGGACGCGGGTATCTTTTGAAGTCGGTATGTATCAATTGGGCGGTTCGGCTCTATTCTTAAGCTCCCATGATCTGCAGATCGGACGGGGTGAACCTGTAAAAGACACGGCGCGGGTATTGTCCCGCTATGTTGACGGGATTATGATTCGTACCTTTTCCCATGATGAGGTCAAAGAACTAGCCGAATATGCAACCGTTCCGGTAATCAATGCCCTGACAGATTTATTGCATCCCTGTCAGGCTTTAACCGATATTTTTACGGCGAGGGAATACAAGGGCGACCTGAAAGGCCGGAAAATGGCTTTTATCGGCGACGGCAACAATATGGTTCATGCCTTGATGCATGCCTGTGCCAAGGTCGGTATGGATATTGCCGTGGCGACACCGGCGAATTACACGCCAAACGAGATGATCGTGGCGGAAGCGCGGGAAGATGCCAAGCTAACCGGCAGCAAAATCATTTTAGGTAATGATCCCCTGGAAGCGGCAAAAGACGCGGATGTGCTGTATACCGATGTCTGGGCCAGTATGGGTCAGGAAGCAGAGCAGGCAGCCAGAATGAAAGCTTTTACCAATTTCCAAATAAACGACCAAACCATGTCAGTGGCTCAGAAAGATGCCATTGTACTCCACTGCCTGCCTGCTCACCGGGGCGAGGAAATCACCGATGAGGTGATAGAAGGTCCCCAGTCGGCGGTTTTCGACGAAGCGGAAAATCGGCTTCACGTACAAAAGGCAATCATGGCTCTGTTAATGGGAGAGTAGAGAAGCTATGAGCTGTTGGCTGTGAGCTATGGGCTGAAAACCAACAGCCCAAAGCCCAAAGCGAATAGCTCATAGCCAACAACCATGAGCCATCTATTTACAAGGAGGAGTTTGAAAATGAGTGACGTTAAAAAAGTAGTATTAGCTTATTCCGGTGGTCTGGATACCTCAGTTATTATTCCGTGGCTGAAAGAAAATTATGACTGCGAAGTTATTGCCATGTGCGCCGATATCGGTCAAGGCGACGAACTGGCTCCGGTCAGGGAAAAGGCGCTCAAATCCGGTGCCAGCAAAGTGTATATTGAGGATTTAACCAAAGAATTCGTGGAAGATTACATATGGCCGACACTGAAAGCCGGTGCAATTTATGAAGGCAAGTATCTGCTGGGGACTTCTTTTGCCCGTCCGCTCATTGCCAAGGCACTTGTAAGAATTGCCGAACTGGAAGGTGCGGATGCTATTTCTCATGGCGCTACCGGTAAAGGCAACGACCAGGTACGGTTTGAACTGACAGTTAAGGCTTTGGCACCGCAGCTGAAAATTATTGCCCCCTGGCGGCTGTGGGATATCCGCTCCCGGGAAGATGCCATTGATTATGCGGCAAAACACAACATTCCGGTACCGGTAACCAAAAAGCGCCCTTACAGCATGGATCGGAATATTTGGCATCTGAGCCATGAAGGCGCCGACCTGGAAAATCCCTGGAATGAACCGAAAGACGACGTCTTTATGGTTACCACTACTCCGGAAAAAGCACCGGACAAAGCTGCTTATGTTGAGATTTCCTTCGAAAAAGGCATTCCGGTAGCGGTTGACGGAGAAAAACTGGATGCTGTTGCTCTGCTGGAAAAATTAAATAAATTAGGTACCGCCAATGGTATCGGCATCACCGACATCGTGGAAAATCGTTTGGTAGGGATGAAATCCCGCGGTGTGTATGAAAATCCCGGCGGATCAATTTTGTATTACGCTCACCGGGAACTGGAATATTTGACCCTTGACCGGGCTACCCTGCATTATAAAGAACAAGTCGCTGTGCGTTATGGTGAATTGGTTTATGACGGAATGTGGTTTGCTCAGTTGAAAGAGGCTCTGGATGCTTTCGTCAATTCCACCCAGGAGACTGTAACCGGTGTCGTACGGTTAAAATTATATAAAGGCAATATTATCAGTGCCGGTTCCAAGTCGCCATACTCTCTGTATCATGAAGGTTTTGTAACGTTCAGCCGGGATGAAGTGTACAATCAGGCCGATGCGGAAGGCTTTATCAACTTGTTTGGTTTGCCCCTGAAAGTTCGGGCGTTAATGCAAAAGGGAGCGAAATAGCAATGAGTATGTGGGGCGGTAGATTTACCAAAAGCACCGATGTAATGGTGGAGGAATTTACCTCCTCCATTTCTTTTGACAGCCGCATGTACAAAGAAGATATTGCCGGCAGCACGGCTCATGCCCGGATGCTGGCTAAATGCGGCATTTTAAGTGCGGCGGAAGCCAAAGTTATCGTCGACGGCCTGCAGTCCATTCTCGCTGATATCGAAGCCGGGAATTTTGATTTCCAGATTTCTCTGGAAGACGTTCATATGAATATTGAAAAGCGGCTGACGGAGCGCATTGGTCCTGTCGGCGGCAAACTCCATACCGCTCGCAGCCGGAACGATCAGGTTGCACTCGATACTCACATGTATCTGCGTAAGGAAATTACGGCTATTGCCAAACTGCTGATTGATTTGCAGCAATCAATCATGGACGTAGCCCAAAAATATCCTCATGCCATCATGCCGGGCTATACTCATTTGCAGCGGGCTCAGCCTATTTTATTCTCCCACCACCTCATGGCTTATTTCTATATGCTGGCCCGGGATTTTTCCCGGCTGGAAGGCGTGCGGGAACGAACGGATATTATGCCTTTGGGGGCGGGAGCTCTGGCGGGGACCACATTCCCCATTGACCGGCACTTTGTCGCCGAGCAGCTCCAGTTTGCCCGGGTCTATGAAAACAGCCTTGATGCCGTCAGCGACCGGGATTATATTCTTGAATTCCTTTCCTTTGCGTCCATTTTGATGATGCATTTAAGCCGTATCAGTGAGGAGATTATTTTCTGGTCTTCGGCTGAGTTCAACTTTATTGAACTGGATGACGCTCACTGCACCGGTTCCAGCATTATGCCTCAGAAAAAAAATCCCGATGTCGCCGAACTGGTTCGCGGTAAAACCGGCAGAGTATTTGGTCATCTTATGGCTATGCTGACAGTGGCGAAAGGACTGCCTCTGGCTTATAATAAAGACTTACAGGAAGATAAAGAAGGTTTGTTTGATACCATTGACACGGTTAAGTTCAGCTTGACCGTATATGCGTCGATGCTGCGGGCCATGAAAGTCAATCAGGCGCGGATGGGCGAGACGGTGCGCCATGATTTCTCCAACGCAACCGATATGGCCGATTATTTGGTGAAAAAGGGCTTGCCTTTCCGCCAGGCCCATGAAGTGGTTGGCAAATGCGTACGTTATTGTATCGATCAGCATAAATGGCTGATGGATTTATCGCTGAAGGAATACAAACAATTTTCTCCCCTCTTTGAGGCGGATATTCTGGAAGCGATCAAAATCGAGACCTGCGTTGAGGCGCGAAACTCGTATGGCGGAACTTCACCCGCTCAGGTAGCACAATCGCTGACAACTGCCGGTAAAATTCTGTCCAAAGAAGAAAGTGCTCTTGCCACGTATACAAAAGATTGATTTAAAATGTTTCTCACATATGTGAGAGACATTTTTTTATAACTTAATAATAATTAAAGGTTTTCCCTGATATTGGGTAGAATAGATAAATGTAATACTATGAGCTGAGGAGTTTATTTGATGCTGTTACAAATCCAAGGAATTCTTTCAACAGTCGGAATGTTGGATGTTGTGGATATTCTTATCGTGGCTTTCGTTGTATATAAAACCTATTTTATGATCCGGGACACTCGGGCATTAGCGCTGGTAAAGGGACTGATTATTCTGCTCGTATTTACCTTAGCCAGTAAGTGGCTGGGGTTAAACGTCATTAACTGGCTGCTGCAGAAGACCATGACTGTAGTTTTGGTTGCCTTGCCGGTGGTCTTTCAGCCGGAGCTTCGCCGGGCGCTGGAACAGCTGGGACGAGGCCATTTGTTCGGTAAAAACGTGTTTTTAAATGAAGAAGAGACGGCAAATCTGCTTGACGAAATTGCCAAGGCCGTAGCGGTACTATCGCAGAACAAAATCGGCGCTTTGATTGTTCTGGAGCGGGAAACAGGCTTACAGGATTATATCGAAACAGGGATAAAAGTGGACGGCTTTGTATCCAGTGAATTTTTGATTAATATTTTTATCCCCAATACGCCGCTGCATGACGGGGCGGCCATTCTCAGGGGCAACCGGTTAAGCGCGGCGGGTTGTCTTTTACCGCTGACAGAGGATCGCAGACTGAATAAAGAATTGGGCACACGCCATCGGGCGGCCATCGGCATTACCGAACAGAGCGACGCCGTGGTAGTGGTGGTCAGTGAAGAAACCGGTATCCTTTCCATTGCCCGGGGCGGACAATTGCAGCGCTATTTGGATGCCGCTTCTTTAAAGGACGAACTGCGTCCCCTGTTTGCCGGCAAACATTCTGCGCTGGCAGACTTGCGTAATTGGAGGAAATCGCAATAATGGACAGATTCCCCAAAAAAAATATGACCGCCAAAATACTGGCTGTCATATTTGCCACTATGTTATGGCTGTATGTAATGAACGAGCAAAATCCACCGGTAGAAGTCAGCTTTCAGGCCCCGCTGGAAGTTCGCAATTTGGCGGGAAGTCTGATTGTCACTGATGTGCCTGATATTGTCCGGGTTAAAGTGCGGGGACCCCGCAGCGCGATTGCCGCGATTACAGCGCAGGATATTAAGTGCTACATTGATTTAAAGGGATTGGAAGAAGGTCAGCATTCCGTTAAGATACATACCTCTATTCCGGCCAGTCTGGAAGTAGTGGAGGTGATGCCGGATAAGGTACGGCTGGTGATTGATTCCATCATTAGCCGACAGCTGCCGGTTGATGTCAATTTGAAAGGGACGCCGCTGTCTGGTGCTGCCATTGGTAAAGTGCTGCCAAGTGTGGCGCAGGTCAAGGTTGTCGGCACCCGGAGTGTGATGGATGCTGCGGAAAAAGTAGTGGCTCAGGTGGATGTAAGCGGCCGCAGCGCCGATTTTACCGTAGAAGCGCCATTAATTGCCGTTGACCATGAAGGAAAAGCAGTGGAAGGATTGACTCTCTATCCGGCTACTATTAATGTAAGCCTGACGATTAGCAATCTCAGCCGGAAAACAGTTCCGGTAAAAGCAGTACTGGCGAATGAACTGGCTAAAGGGTTGATACTCCAGAGCATTACCGCTGAGCCGGATAAAGTGGAATTATTAGGCGACGGACAATTGCTGGAAAAGGTGGATGCGATATTGACCGAACCGATCAATTTAACTGAAATTAATAAAAGTATGGATAAAGAGGTCAAACTGCAGCTCAGGGAAGGCATAACCGTGCAAAAAAATACGGTATTGGTGCACATTACCGTAGAGAAGAAACTGTGACATGAAGGCAAAGGAGCGATAAACTGTTGTTGCGCGTAACAAATCTTCGGGTTGCTTTGGATCATGATGCCTCACTGAAAAAAATAGCCGCCAAGCGTCTGCAAATACCACTTCAAGCTGTGCTTGAGGTGGTTATTGTGCGTAAAGCCCTTGACGCCCGGCGAAAATATAATATAAACTTTGTATATTCCCTGGATGTTCGCACTAGTTTACCTGAAGGACAAACTATAAGTAAATTCCGGAATGACCGGGATGTTGCTTTAGTACCCGACCTGAAGCCGCAGCCGATTATCCCCGGCTGCAAGCCTTTGGATTCCCAGCCGGTTGTAGTAGGACTGGGACCGGCCGGCATGTTTGCCGCCCTTATGCTGGCCAAACAGGGGTATCACCCTCTGGTTTTGGAGCGGGGGCGGGATGTGGATTGCCGTACCCGGGCGGTGGCTGACTTTTGGCGCAGCGGAAATTTTGACGCAGCTACCAATGTGCAATTTGGCGAAGGCGGTGCCGGTACCTTTTCCGACGGTAAGCTGACCACCAGAGTACAGGACCCCCGCATGGGAGAAGTGCTGGATATACTGGTGGAAGCCGGTGCTCCACCGGAGATCCGCTATGAGCATAAGCCCCATATCGGTACGGATAAATTGCGGACCGTGGTAAAGAATATCAGAAATCGCATTCTCGCTTTAGGCGGGCAGGTGGAGTTTGAAGCCAGAGTGACGGATGTGAAGATAAAAGACGGCAGCCTGCAGGGATTGGTGATCAATGAAAATCGTTATATTCCCTGTCAGGCCGCTTTATTCGGCATTGGCCACAGCGCTCGGGATACCTATGGAATGCTGTACCGGCGGGGGGTAGCCATGGAAGCGAAGCCTTTCGCCGTCGGGGTGCGGATTGAGCATCCCCAGGAACTGATTGACAAGGCGCAGTATGGGCCATCTGCCGGTCATAAAAAACTGGGGAGGGCTGATTATGCCCTCGTTTATCATGACAAAGCGAGCGGCCGTACCGCCTATTCCTTCTGCATGTGTCCGGGCGGTTTGGTGGTAGCCGCCGCCTCCGAAGCAGGCGGCGTGGCCACCAATGGAATGAGCTTGTACGACAGGGCTTCCGGTATCGCCAACAGCGCCCTGGTAGTCAATGTGAATCCGGCGGACTGCGGCCGGGATGTATTGAGCGGTATTGATTTTCAGCGGCAGTACGAACAGCTGGCCTACCAATACGGGGGATCAAACTATTATGCTCCGGTGCAAACGGTAGGCGACTTTTTAGCCGGTACTTCCGGCAGCAAAGATTTTCTCACTCCACCCAGCTATCAACCGGGCTTTACAGCGGTGGACCTGCATCATTGCCTGCCTTCTTTCGTTACCGGCGCGCTAGCCGCTGCCCTGCATGATTTTGACCGGAAAATTAAAGGCTTTAGTCATAAACAGGCGGTCATGACCGGAGTGGAAACCAGGACATCGGCTCCGGTGCGGTTGGTACGCACGGAACGGTATTTGTCCGTCAATACTGCCGGCTTTTATCCCATCGGCGAGGGAGCCGGGTATGCCGGCGGCATCATGAGCGCCGCCCTTGACGGACTGAATGCTGCAATTGCAATTATTACTGAATATAAGCCATAGATCATTTCAGGAGAAAGAGAAGGGAGAACAAAACCATATGGCAAGACTTTTTGGAACAGATGGAGTAAGAGGAGTAGCGAATAAAGATCTCACGCCGGAACTGGCTTTTAAATTAGGCTGGGCCGCGACTACCTATTTTGGCGAAGAAGTTCATTCTCAGCCGGTGATTCTCATTGGCCGGGATACCCGCATTTCAGGGTTAATGCTGGAAGCCGCTCTTGCCGCCGGTATCTGTGCGGCAGGGGGAAAAGCTATTGTCGCAGGAGTTGTGCCGACTCCGGCGATTGCCTATTTAACCCGCAAGCGCAAGGCCCAGGCTGGGGCGGTTATTTCCGCATCCCATAACCCCTTTCCCGATAACGGTATCAAATTTTTTGCCGGCACCGGGTATAAGCTGCCTGACGCCGTAGAGGACAAGCTGGAAGAATTGGTAGGCAGAACGGAAGAAGATCAAAAAAACCGGCCAATAGGCGATAAGGTTGGTATTGTAGCGTACCATCATGATTTAATTAAAGAGTATATTGACTATGTTGCCAGTACGGCCAAAGCAGAGTTCCAGGGACTGAAAGTGGTTGTCGACTGTGCAAACGGCGCTGCTTTTGAGGCAGCTCCCGTATTACTGAAACGCTTAGGCGCCGAGGTTGTCGTCATTAATAATAAACCCACCGGCACCAATATCAATGACGGCTGCGGCTCAACTCATTTGGAACAGCTGCAGCAAGCAGTTACAACCCATAAAGCCGACCTGGGCATCGCCCATGACGGCGACGCCGACCGCTGCCTGGCTGTAGATGAACAGGGAAATGTGGTTGACGGTGATCAGATCATGGTGATCTGCGCCCTAGAACTGATGCGGCAGCAGAAATTGAAGGATAATAAGCTGGTAGCAACCGTAATGAGCAACATCGGGCTGCACCAGGCCATCAAAAAAGCCGGCGGGACAGTAGCAGTCACACCGGTCGGCGATCGCTACGTGTTGGAAACAATGCTGGAAAAAGGCTATGTATTAGGCGGAGAACAGTCCGGACATATCATCTTTAGCGATTTCAGTACCACCGGCGACGGACTCATCACTGCCCTGCAGCTGCTTACCGCTCTTCGCCACAGCGGCAAAAAACTGTCCGAACTGGCCGGCTTAATGACCCGGTTTCCCCAGCTATTGGTCAATGTGCGGGTCAAATCGAAAGCAGGCTGGGAGGATAACCCGACAATAAAGGCTGCCATTCAGGCCGGCGAAACCGAGTTGGGCGAAGAGGGGCGCATTTTGGTTCGCCCTTCCGGTACCGAGCCCTTAATCCGGGTGATGGCGGAAGGCTTCAGCCTGCCGGATTTGGAGCGGATTGTGAATGGGATTGCGGCGGTCATTAAAAAAGAACAATCCTAGTTGACCGGGAAAGAATAATGTATTAGAATGAGAGAGCAAGGGAGCACAACAGTGCTCCTTTATTCATATAGTAAGATATTGGCAGGAGGTGAGATGATGAGGCAGGCATAGAAAATGGAATTCAGCCGAAAATAACGAGAAAAGCGCTGGTGCTTGTTTGTTGTCAGACAAGCAGACGAGGCAGGGGTTTATCGAATTGTCAGCGGGTGCCCCTCGGCTGGTGCGGCCGTGAGAACGTCGACAAAACCATAAGGCGACTTATGGGACAAAACGGCGGAGCAATTGATTTATTATTTTGTAAAAATTAGGAGGAATTTACCCTATGTGTGGTATCGTTGGTTATATCGGTCCGGAACAGGCCGCTCCTTTTTTGCTTGAAGGCTTAACGAAACTGGAATACCGCGGTTATGACTCTGCCGGTATTGCTGTATTTGATGGAAATAAAATCAATGTGGAAAAAAGCGTGGGACGGCTTGACGTTCTCCAAAAGAAAATTGAGCAGCATATGCCTCAGGGCCATATCGGTATCGGTCATACCCGCTGGGCGACGCACGGACGCCCTTCGGACGTCAATTCTCATCCCCATACCGACTGCAGCGGCAAATTTGTTGTCGTGCATAACGGAATCATTGAGAACTATCTGCATATCAAGGAAAAATTAATTGCCAAAGGTCATGTGTTTACGTCCGAAACCGATACGGAAGTTGTGGCTCACATGATGGAAGAGTACTATGACGGCGACTTTGAGGCAGCAGTAAAAAAAGTCCTGGCCGAAATTGAAGGTTCTTATTCCCTTGTTTTTATGACCGAATACGAACCGGATAAAATCATTTGCTCCAAACAAGACAATCCCCTGGTTATCGGACTGGGCGAGGGAGAAAATTTTATCGCCTCCGATATCCCGGCTATCATTAACCGTACCCGCAAAACCTACATTTTAAGCGACGGTGAAATGGCAATTGTGACCAAGGATTCCGTCTGGGTGATGAATCGCAAGGGAGTACCCATTACAAAAAAAATATTCGAAGTGCGCTGGGATGCTGAGGCAGCGGAAAAAGGCGGCTACGAGCATTTTATGATCAAAGAAATCTATGAGCAGCCGAAAGCCATCCGGGAAACCATGACCAGCCGGCTGGCGAAAGATAACCGTCATATCATTTTTGACGAACTGAAGTGGACGAAAGAAGACGTTGCTTCCATTAAAAAGATTGTTATCGTTGCCTGCGGTACGGCTTATCATGCCGGTATTGTCGGCAAATATTATCTGGAGCAGCTGGCTCGTATTCCGGTAGAAGTGGATATCGCTTCCGAATTCCGCTATCGGTCGCCGCTGATTGACGATCGGACCTTAGCCATCGTAATCAGCCAGTCCGGCGAGACCAGCGACACCCTGGCGGCCCTGAAAGAAGCCAAGCGGCTAGGCGCCAGAACGCTGGCTGTTACCAATGTGGTTGGCTCCTCCATTGCCAGGGAAGCCGATCAGGTCATTTATACCTGGGCCGGCCCGGAGATTGCCGTAGCTTCTACCAAAGCCTACACCACCCAGCTGGCCAGCATGTGCATGCTGGCTGCCTACATCGCCGATCTTCGGGACGCTATCGCCCCGGAGCGCCTGGAAACCCTCATTCAAGGCTTGCGGGAACTGCCGGCTCAAGCCCATGAAATGCTGGAAGATGTGGAACCGATAAAAACCTTTGCCCAGCAATACGGCTTTAACGAAGACGTATTCTTTATCGGCCGTTCCTTAGACTATGCCGTGGCGCTGGAAGGTTCCCTGAAATTAA